>CAJUJC010000032.1 GCA_910586805.1 uncultured Erysipelotrichales bacterium
CTTAGAAGGCGTGTGCTCTATCCAGCTGAGCTACGTAGACACTACTTTCAACTGCTCATATATAATAGCATAGTGAAAAAGATGTTGCAAGTGTTTTTTTATTTTTTATTTAAATTTATAAATTTTTTTCAATACAATATAAGTACATACATACAATGAATGAATAAAATATTTCAATATATCCATTAACTCTTGTAAATACCAAAAGGAGAATAACAAGAAATTGAAGGGCAATATCATAAAACCAATGTATTCTTAAATATATATCAGCTCTATACAATGAAAGAAATCTTGTGTAAATAAACAAATGAGTTAAAAAAGAAATACATCCAAACATAGAACAAGCGACATGTAAAATAGACAAAAAATCATTTTGATTTATAGTATATGGGAAAAAAGCTCCTATACTCATAATCATACAAGTTAAAAAAATAGATATTTTAAAATATTTATATTGGGGTATAGATAAATTTTTATAAACAAGATTTGTTTTATATGAAAAAAAGAATGCACAAAAGACAATATAAAAAATAGTGATTGCATGATATTGTGGCATTAAAGAAACCCCAGTTATATTTTCATAAAACAAATCTAAACGCGATGAAATAATAAAAGTTGCAACAAAAACAATAAAATAACTCATAAAATCCCTCTTTTTTTAAATTATAACTTTTTTTTGAAGAAAAATCGAGAAAAAACGTGAATATATAGGGTAGGAGGAAAAAATATGGAAAATGTAAAAGTAAAATTATTAGACGCAAGTATTAAAGAAGTTAACAAAAACGAGGGAGGTGAAGGAATATATGCTTTTGTTGTACCAAAGGTATTATCCAAAAAGGATGTCGTTATACCACTCTTGATTTTATGGAATTCAATTTCTCAAAAGAAAGGATATGTTTTTGATGCGACATATGAAGTTGGTTTTAAGGACGAAATTGAAAGCGAAAAGGAAATGATTGATAGAGCAGTTGATTATCTGGTTCAGCCTATAACAGAAACTATCCTTTTTTATGAAACGAAGAAAGATTAATTTAATCTTTCTTTGGCTATCACATTTTTGGGATTTTGACATAGTTTATGTTGAGGTGGTTGTATTGATATTTATTAATCATGATGATTTACGTTCTTTAGAATTGATGGAGGAGTGTGTTCGTAGAGGTTATTATGTTACTGATCAAATTAAGGATATAAAATATGCTAATGTTATTTATTTAGGAGCAAAAGGGATAGATAGAAAAAATAGATTGTTAACACATAATGAAACATTGATTTTATCAGATGATTTCTTTTCTTCATTAAAAAAAGGGAGTCTGGTTATAACATTAGCATATAATTCTTTTCTTGAACAATTAGCTAAAAAATATGGTTTTAAGTATGTTTATTTACTTGAGAATAAAATGTTTATTCATTTAAATAGCATTTTAACTGCTGAAGGATTGATTTCATATCTTATAGCTCATAGAAGATTTCCATTATATCAAAGTCGTATTGTTGTTCTTGGATTTGGTCATTGTGCAAAACCTATTATAGAATATTTAAAAGCAATGCATAGTGATGTTTATGTAGTTGTTAGAAGAAAAGAATTACAAAAAGAAATTGAGAGTATGGGATGTCATTTCATGTTTATTGAAGATATGGATTTAAAAGATTTTGATATTTTGATTAATACTGTTCCTCAATTAATTGTTGATAAAGAAAAATTAGATCAAGCTCATTTACAAATGATGATTGTAGATATAGCATCTTATCCTTATGGTGTGGATCATCATTATGCATTAACACAAGGTTTTAATAGTATCATTTTGCCATCTATTCCAAGTAAGTATGCTTATGGGTATGCAGGAAAGATGATTATTGATGAGATTGAAAGGATGTTAGAAAATTGAAAAAGCTAGGTTTTTGTATTACAGGTTCTTTTTGTAGTATGGATGATATGTTGAGTGTTTTAGAAGAATTAAGTCAAAATTATGATATTGAAGTGTTTGTAAGCCCTCATGTTTATCAAATGGATACACGTTTTTATAATCATGAAGTATTGTTAGAAAAGATTGAAAATATCACAAATAAAAAGGTTCATACAACAATTCAGGAGGCTGAGGTTTATGGACCAAAATATAGATTGGATGCTGTTTTGGTTTATCCTTGTGATGGAAATACTCTTGCAAAAGTTGCTTTAGGAATTAATGATAATACTGTTACAATGTTAATTAAATCTTCACTTCGTAATAATGTTCCTATTGTTTTAGGAATTTATTCTAATGATGTATTAGGAAATAGTGGAAAAAATGTTATGACAATTTTAAATATGAAAGGTTACTATTTGGTTCCTATGTATCAAGATGACTATAAAACCAAACCAAAAAGTATGATTGCTTGTTATAAAAAAGTGAGTTCAACTTTAGAAGAAGCATTACAACACAAACAAATTCAACCATTATTTTTAGGATATAAGGAGGTTTAAAATGAAAGAGATATTTACTGCATTAATTACACCTTTTAATCAAGATCATTCTATTGATTATCCAGGATTGTATAGAGTTATAGATAAATTAATTGATGAAGGACATCGTTCATTTCTTCTTTGTGGAACAACAGGGGAGACATCAACTTTAAAATTAGATGAAAGAAAACAATTGGTTGAAAATATATTAGAAAAATATCCAACAATAAGAGTTATCGTTGGAATTTGTTCTAATAGCACATCAGAAGTTATACGCCATATTGATATGTATAAAGAACATCCAAATATTTATGCGTATTTAGTTATTGTGCCTTATTATATCAAACCAAGTCAAAGTGGTATTTTTAAACACTTCGATTTAATAGCATCATCAACAACAAAAAAGATTATGATTTATAATATACCAAGTCGTTGTGGGGTTGCAATAAATGTCTCTACCGTTATAAGACTAGCTAATAAACATAAAAATATTATTGGTATGAAACAGTGTGGTCCTTTAAATGAAATTGTAGAAATCAAAGATGCTTTACCACAATTCAAAGTATATATTGGTGATGATCATTTATTGTTAGAAGGGTTAAAAGCAAGAGCAGATGGTATTATCTCAGTTACAAGTCATTTAGATTATGCATTGATTGAAGAAATATGTAAAAATGAAAATATATTTGATGATAGATATTTAAAGTTAATTAGTGAATATGTTTTTATTGAGCCATCGCCTGCACCAATTAAGTATATTTTAAGTGAACTTGGGTATATTCAAAATATACTTCGTTGTCCACTAACTCCTATTGGTGAAGATTCACAAGCAAAACTCACTCCTTTAATAGAAAAATATAAAAAATAATTTGAACAGGGAAAAAATATATGCTATGATTAGCATACTTTTGTAAAAGCACTATACAGTTAAATAAAAGAAATGTATAATAGGCATAAAGAAACATAAGAGAAAGGGTGAAAGAATGAAAAACGATGTCATTAGATTTATACCTATGGGTGGACAAGCCGAAATGGGTAAGAGTATGTATTGTTTTGAAATCAATGAAAAGATTTTTATAATAGACTCAGGTTTTCGTTTTCCTGATTCAGATAAACTAGGTGTTGATATTATTATTCCTAGTTTTACATATTTAGAAGAAAGGTTAGATAAAATTGAGGCTATTATTATCACACATGGACATGATGATGCAATGGCTGCTTTACCATATTTATTACAAACAGTTAATGTACCTGTGTATGCACCTTATTTAACTGCTGATTTAATAGAACAAATGATAGCACGATATGAACGTCGTAATCATGTCAAATTAAATCTTCATTTAAAAAGAGTTGAGAAAAATGCTTCTATTGATATAGCTGGTGTTCCTGTTGAATTTTTTCCAGTAACACATTCTATTCCAGGAAGTGTTGGAGTCGCTTTATGGACACAATATGGCTATTTGGTTTATAGTGGTGAATTCATTATAGATTTTGGAGCACCTGAAGGTTTTAGATGTGATATTCAAAAGATGATGGAAATTGGAAAAAAAGGAGTATTGGCATTGTTTGTTGAATCTTCAAGCTCTAAACATGAAGGATATACATCACCGAATCATAAATTGACAAGTAAAATAGATCATGTTTTTGAAGATAGTGAAGATCGTATTATTATTAGTAGTTATGCTCAAAATGTTTTTAGAACAAAGGAAATTGTTGATTTGACTAAGAAGTATAAAAGACAAATTGTTTTCTATGGTCGTGATAAATATGATAATACAAATAGTTTGCTTAGAATTGATAGAAAATCTGATAAAGCCATTATTGATATTCCTCAATCATTATTAGGAAAAAAAGAAAATATTGGAAAACCTCAATTTGATAGTAATTATGTTATCTTATTGAGTGGTAGTCCTAGAAGGATTTATCATGATATATGTGATATTATTGATGGTGGCGATGATTTATTAAAACTTAGAAAAGGGGACACATTTGTTGTTGCTTCTCCAGTTTTGCCTGGTACTGAAAAAATTGCAAATAAAGCACATAATGGATTGTATAAAACTGATGCACATATTCATTTGTTGAAAAATAAAGATTTATTTTCAATGCATGCTTCACAAGAAGATATAAAAGTAATTATTCAAATTTTTAAACCTAAATACTATATTCCAATAAAAGGTGAGTATCAACATTTTATTTCTAATATGCATATTGCACATGATATGGGAATTAAAGGCGATCATATCGTTATTTTAGATAATGGTGAAATGATAACAATTCAAAATGGACAATTAGAATCATCAAGAGATACTTATGACATTGAAGATATTATGATTGATGGAATTGGTATAGGGGATGTAGGAGAAAAGGTTATTGACGATCGTATTCAACTTGCTAATGATGGTGTTGTTATTGTTGGAATGACAGTTTCTCGTGCAACAAAAGAGATTATTGCTCAAACTGATTGTCAAACAAGAGGTTTTGTTTATTTAAAAGATTCTGAATATTTAATTAAAAATATTATTTCTATTTGTGAAAAAGCTGTTGGTGAATGGAAAAAAGATCCAACACTTGAAGTTGGAGAGATTCGTATGATGATGAAAGACCAAGTTGGAAAATATATTTTTAAAGAAACTGCTAAAAAACCTGTGTTTATTGGTGTTGTTATTGAGATATAAGCAAGTGAAAACTTGCTTTTTCTTTTCAATGTTAAATTAATTTGTTATAATATTAAAGATAAAGGGGTGAATACAATGGCAAAGAGTAAACGTGCACAAAAATCTAAACAAGAGCTGATGAGTGAAACATTAAGATTAAGGATTGTTGTTCTATTGATTTTGTTTATTGATGTCATTGGAGCATTACGTTTGGGTTTTGTTGGTAAAAACATTCATCTTGTATTTCAATTTTTATTTGGATCTTTATATGGGATTATATATGCAAGTATTGCTATTTTATGTATATATGTTATTTATAAAGCAAAGTTACCTAAAGTTAATGGTCCAGAAGCTATTGGGTTTTATTTAATTTATAGTGCTTCACTTATTTTGGCAACTATCCCTAGTGATTCTGAATTTAAAGGATTTGGAGTTATTAATACATATCTTCAAAGTATGAAAATGAATAAAGGTGGTTTCATTGGGACCTTCTTTTATGGTGTTTTGAGTTCTTTGTTTGACAGTTTAGGAACATTAATTTTTGCAATAGTTGTTTTATTGATTGGATGTGCTTTATTGTTTAGTAAATTATATATAACTCATCAAAGAAAACAAAAAAAGGTTGCAAAAAAGAAACGACAAGAAGTGAAAGAGGAACCTCAAGTTCAAACCATTGTTTTAAAAAAGAAGTCTCATTTCTTTGATTTTTTTAATAAAAATGAAACAATTCCTATTTTTCCTGATGATGTTTTTGAAGATAAACAAAAAAATGAATTTAATGATGAAAGTATGAAATTAGATATTAAAGAGATGGAAGAAGAGAAGTTTGAAGAAAAGATTGAAAAAATTGAAGAAAAAGTGGAAAAAGTTGAAAAGACAGTTATTGAAAAGAAACCTAAGAAAACAATAACTCAATATCAATTACCACCACTATCTTTATTATCTACAAAATCAACAAATAATGCTTCTAAAGAAAGAAATAATGCTAATAAAAATGCTGCGAGATTAACGACTGTTTTAAGGCAATTTGGTGTTAATGCAACCATTGAAAATGCTTTTATAGGACCTACAATTACGAAATATGAATTAAAATTAGAAGTTGGGACAAGAGTGAATAAGATATTACAGTTACAAGATGATATTAAGCTTGCTTTGGCAACTGCAGATATTCGTATAGAAGCACCAATTCCAGGGAAACCTTATGTTGGTATAGAAGTTCCTAATACGTCATCTTCTATGGTTGCTTTTAAAGATGTTATGACAACTTTATCAACTCATCAACCCATGTCTAATAATAAGCTTGTTGTGGCACTAGGTAAAGATGTTTCAGGGAAACCTGTTTATGCAGAATTGGATAAAATGCCTCACTTGTTGATTGCTGGTGCAACAGGTTCAGGGAAATCAGTTTGTGTAAATACAATTATTTCTTCTATTTTAATGCGTGCAAAACCTGATGAAGTTAAATTGATTTTGGTTGATCCAAAGAAAGTTGAGTTATCTATTTATAATGGAATTCCTCATCTTTTATCACCTGTTGTTACTGATCCTAAAAAGGCAGCGGGTGTTTTAAGAGAAGTTGTTTCTGAAATGGAAAGACGTTATGATTTATTTGCGAGTGTTAATGCAAGAAATATAAAAAGTTATAATGAATTTGTTAGTGATTATAATTTAGGTAAGAATGAAGATGAACAAAAAGAAGTTTTATCTTATCATGTGATTATTTTAGATGAAGTTGCTGACTTAATGATGGTTGCCAGTAAAGATGTTGAAGATTGTATTATGCGTATTTCTCAAATGGCAAGAGCAGCTGGTATTCATTTGATTGTTGCTACACAAAGACCATCTACTGATATTATTACTGGTGTTATTAAAGCAAACATTCCTTCTCGTATTGCTTTTGCTGTATCATCAAGTATTGATTCTCGTACAATTTTAGATACATCAGGAGCTGAAAAGTTATTAGGAAAAGGAGATATGTTATTTTCTCCAATGGGTGCTTCATCACCAGTACGTGTTCAAGGTGCATTTGTATCTGATGAAGAAGTTGCTTCTATTGTTCATTATGTATCTCAACAACAAGAAGCAGTATATGATGATAAATATGTTAATGCAAAAGCGACTGGAGGTTCATCATCTTCTGGTGATAGTTATGATGACGAAGATGAAGAGTATGAAATGTGTCGTGAGTTTGTTATTCAGGCACAAAAAGCAAGTACATCTTTGTTGCAACGTAAATTTAGAATTGGTTATAATAAAGCTGCTCGTATTATTGATCAATTAGAAGCAGATGGTGTTATTGGGCCACAACTTGGAAGCAAGCCAAGAGAAGTTTACATAAGACAATACAATGAAGAAGAATTATAAGAAAAGCCAAAAATGCTTTTCTTATTTTAATTTTCATGAATTTGAGTATAATAGTAATAGTAAATAAAAAAGGAGATAACATGAAAACAATATATAAAATGAAGGGATATACTTTACATTTAATCCCAAGTCAGAAATTTAAAACGATGACTGTTTCTTTACGTCTACAAAGCCCATTAACGAAAGAAACAACAACATTAAGAACTTTATTAACTTTTGTGTTAATTGCTGCAACTAAGAAGTATCCTTCTACAAAAGAAATTTCTAGTTATTTGGATGATAATTATGGTGCAAGATTATCAACAAATATATCTACAAAAGGACAATCACAAATTATGAATATATATACAAGTTTTGTGAATGAAAAATTTTTACCTCAAAAAGAATCTTTATTAGTTCATCAAATTCAATTATTAAATGATTTGTTTTTTGATCCTTATATTCAAAATGATGCATTTGATGAAACGATTGTTTTACAAAAGAAAAAAGAACTCAAAGAAAGATTACAGGTCAATAAGGATGACAAATTTTCATATTCATTAGATAAATTATTTGAATATATGGGGCATAATCAAACGTTGGGAATTCCAAGCACTGGTTATGAAAAGGATATTGAATCAATCACTGCTAAGGACTTATATCATTATTTGCAAAAATGTATTCAAGAGGATGAAAAACATTTGTATATAGTGGGAGACATTGATGAAAGTGTTGTTGAAATTTTTGATAAATATTTAAAATTTCCTGAAAATCAGCATCATTATACTTCATCATATTGTTTTAAAACACAAAAGGACGAAGTGTTAGAAGTTATTGAAAAACAAGATTTAACACAATCAAAATTAAACATAGGATATCAAATTGATTGTGATTTTATTTCTAATAAACATTATGCAATGACAGTATTTAATGCATTATTTGGTGGTTTTTCACAGTCAAGACTATTTAAAAATGTGAGAGAAGAACATAGTTTATGTTATTATGTGTCATCAAGCTATGATGCTTTTAATGGAATTATGATTGTTAATGCTGGGATTGATGCTAAGGATTATGATAAAGCTCGTCAACTTATTGATGAACAATTACATGATATACAAAATGGACATGTTGAAGATGAAGAAATCCAGGTCGCAAAGATGATGTTACAAAATGCATTAAGGAAAACAAATGATGAGGCTGGAAGTATGATTACTCTTTTGTATAATAGAGATATTACTGGTAAAAAGGAAACAAATGATGAATATATTCAAAAATTATTATCTGTAACAAAAGAAGATATTATAGAAGTTTCAAAGAACATTCGATTAGATACAATTTTCTTTTTAACTGGAAAGGAAATACATGAAAACAATATATTATAAGACATTAGATGAAAAGTTATATTTTGAAGAAATGGATAATGGATTACAAGTTTATCTATTACCAAAAGCTGATTTTTCTAAAACATATGGACTATTTTCTACAAATTTTGGTTCTATAGATACAACATTTGTTCCATTACATGAAAATAAAATGATTAAAGTACCTGATGGTATTGCTCATTTTTTGGAACACAAAATGTTTGAAATGAGAGAAGGAGATGCAAGTGATTTTTTTGCTAAATTGGGAGCAAGTACAAATGCATTTACATCATCTTCAAGAACTGCCTATTTATTTAGTACAACATCTCATGAAAGAGAATGTATTGAGTTGTTATTAGATTTTGTACAAGATATTTATTTAACTGATGAAACAGTTCAAAAAGAAAAAGGGATTATTAATCAGGAAATTGGGATGTATGATGATGATCCTGATTGGAGATGTTATTTTGGGAGTATACAAAATTTGTATCAAGAACATCCAGTGAAAATTGATATTGCTGGAACTGTTGAAACTGTTGATGAAATTGATAAAGAAACATTAGAAAAATGTTATCATACATTCTATCATCCAAGTAATATGATGTTATTTGTTGTTGGAAATATAGATGTAGAAGAAACAATGTCTATTATTAGAAATAATCAGGAACATAAACGTTTTGAAAAAGAAGAAATAATTCAAAGAATGAAGATTAATGAACCTGTTGCTATTGATAAAAAAGAAGAAACTTTATCAATGGATGTTATTATGCCTAAAGTCATTGTTTCTATGAAAATTAATGATATTTTAAATGATCCTATGCAAAGATTGAAAAGAGAACTTTCTATGAATATTTTATTAGATTTATTATTTGCAAAAAGTTCTCCAATATATGAACAATGGACAAATATGGGTATTATTAATGATAGTTTTAGTGCAAATTTCACTCAGGAAAGAGATTATTCTTTTTTGCAAATAGGTGGAGATACATTTAAGTATAATGAATTGAAAGAAAAAGTATTAGATTTAATTGCATCTATGAAAGATTATCAAATTGATGAAACTCAATTTAAACGTACTATTAAGAAAAATATAGGAATGTTTATTGGTATGTTTAATAGTCCTGAAAGTATTGCAAATATGTTTAGTCGTTATTATTTTGAAGGAGTTATGATTTTTGATTTTATTGATGTATTATCAAAATTAACGATTCAAGATATTGAAGATTTAAAAAAGTTGTTTATATATGATTTAACGAGTTGTTATATTGTCACCCCAAAAGTTGGTTTACAAAACAAATAAGTGTGGTATAATGAAAATGACCTAAGAGAATATGTATTTCCTACACGATAGATAAGGGAATCTGATTGTTGGTCGGTGGTGTTGAAAACCTATCATGAATAGGGATCCTAAAATCGAACACAAGATACCCACCTGTATAAAACAGGGATAATATCAAACACTCTTAGGTTTTTATTATGGAGGAATTTATGGCTAAGATTAGTGATGAAATGATTAAAGAAATTAATGAACTTGCTAGAAAAAGTAAAACAGTGGGTTTAAGTGAAGAAGAGAAAATTCGTCAACAGGAATTACGACAGGAATATTTACGTATTTTTAGAAGTGGGTTTAAACAACAGCTTCAAAATATAAAAGTTGTAGATGAATCAGGTAATGATGTTACACCAAAAAAATTAAAAAAGCTAAAACATTAGCACTTATTCTCACAATTTGTCAAAATTTTGTTTCCTATTTGTACGTTTTTGTGTATAATGTCAGTGTGTTAATGAGGAGGGAAAGTGGATAATGAATCAAAATGAATTGTCAGTAGCAACAATTAGAGCTTTAGGAATAGATATGATTAATAAAGCTAAATCTGGGCATCCTGGAATGGTATTAGGATCAGCACCAGCTTTATATACTTTATTTACAAAAGAATTAAAAATATATCCTAAAGAATCAAAATGGTTTAATAGAGACCGTTTTGTTTTAGCAAGTGGGCATGCGTCTTCATTGTTGTATAGTTTACTGCATTTATCAGGTTTTGACTTATCGATGAATGATTTAAAAGAATTTAGACAATGGGGAAGTAAAACACCAGGACATCCTGAAATTGATGTTACTGATGGTGTAGATGCATCTAGTGGACCTTTGGGGCAAGGTATTCCAATGGCTGTAGGTATGGCTATGGCTGAACGTTATTTATCTAAAAGATACAATAAAGAAAATTATCCTGTTATAGATCACTATACATATGTTTTATGTGGTGATGGTGATATGCAAGAAGGTGTAACTTATGAAGCAGCGTCAATTGCTGGACATCTATCTTTAGGTAAATTAATCGTTATTTATGATGCGAATAAAGTAACTTTGGATGGACCTTTAACATATTCGTTTAGTGAAGATGTTAAAAAAAGATATGAATCTATGGGATGGCAAGTCATTAATGTTACTGATGGTAATGATATGGCTGCTATTTTAAAAGCGATAAAAAAAGGAAAAAAGGAACTTTATAAACCAACATTAGTTATTATGGACACTGTTATTGGATATGGTTCTCAAAATCAAGGAACTCATAAAGTCCATGGAGCTCCTTTAGGAAAAGAAGATGGAGATTATGCAAAACAATCATATGGATTGACAAATAATGAAGATTTCTATGTTCCTGAAGAAGTTTATGAAGATTTTAAAAAGAATGTTTTTTCAAGAGGAAGACGTACATATAACAAGTGGGCTAAGATGATGAAAGAATATAAAAGGGAATATCCTGAATTATATAAAGAATTGTCATCTAGTGCTCAAGGAAAATATACATATGAATATGATGAAGAATTGAAAGATTTTCCATATGGTATAAAAGAGGCAACACGCAATACAAGCGAAAAAATTATTAATCAAATTGCTGCTCAAAATCCAACTTTCTTATCTGGAACTGCAGATTTAGCTTCATCAACAAAAACTGAAATTAAAAATGGTAGTCGTTTTAGTTGTGATGATTATACTGGAAGAAATTTATACTTTGGTATTCGTGAATTTGCAATGGTTGCAATTATGAATGGTATGACTTTACATACAGGTATTAAAATTGCAGCAGGGGGATTTATGGTATTTGCTGATTATTTCAAAGCTGCTTTACGTATGGCGTCTTTAATGAAATTACCAATTATTTTACCATTATCTCATGACTCTATTGCAGTAGGTGAGGATGGTCCAACACATCAACCAGTTGAACAGCTTGTAATGATGCGTTCATTACCAAACATTCAAGTTATAAGACCTGCAGATGCTTATGAAATGCATGCTGCATGGAAAAAAGCAATTGAAACAACTGATTGTCCAACTGCTTTAATTCTAACAAGACAAGATGTTCCTAATGTTACAAATGCGTCTTATGATAATGTTTGTCATGGTGCTTATATTGTTTCAAAAGAACAAGATCAATTAGATGGTATTATTATTGCAAGTGGTAGTGAGGTTGAATTAGCATTAAATGCACAAAAAGAATTATTAAAACAAGGACAAGATATACGTGTTGTATCAATGCCTTCAATGGAATTGTTCGATCAACAAAGTGATGAATATAAAGAAGAAGTTTTACCTCGTTCTATGCGTAAACGTTTAGCTATTGAAATGGCATGTGAATATGGATGGCATAAATATGTAGGTATAGATGGAAAAGTCATTTCTGTAAGTGAATTTGGGGCTAGTGCTCCTGCAAATATTATTATTCCTAAATATGGTTTTACAATTGAAAATGTTGTTAATACATTCTTAGCTATGTCAATATAAAAGAAAACGTCTAAAGTTTAACTTTAGGCGTTTTTTAGACAATTTATTTAGGAAAATTATAATATAATTTATTTGGGTGATAAAATTGAGAAAATATAAAATTGTTTATTTAAATAATTCTTTTTATGAAATGGTAAAAATATATCCTATGCTTGTCTCTTTATTATATAAATCACAAAATGATATTTTTGAAACAAAACAAATTGAATTATTGTTTTTGCCAATTCATAAAGAAAAAGAAATGTTTTTAGATGTTTTAAAAAAGAGAGAAGATTATACATATTATCATGGTATTCATAGATTATTAAATCCTATAACAAATGAGAATATAGAAATAATTATTCATGAATATGATATTGAAGTTTGTGAAAATGAAGGAAAGAATATTATTTTCGACATTTTAAAAGAAATTTCTAAAAACTTTTATATGATTGAACTATAAATGTTTTACAAATAATGAATATGTGTTATAATGAATAAGTAATTTGAAACGGAGGAATATAAAAATGTTATATGGAGCATTAGGACTTGTATTAGGTCTTATTATAGGGTTTTTCGCAGCGAGATATTTCTTCAAAAAGAATCTACAGAAAAATCCACCAATTAATGAAAAAATGATTAGAGCAATGTTTATGGAAATGGGTCGTAAACCTAATGAAACACAAATCAAAAGAATTATGAAAAGTATTAATGGTTCGTACAAATAAGGGGATTCCCTTATTTTTTCTATGATGAAAATTTATTTAACAAGACACTCTCAAACATTGTGGAATATTGAAAAAAGATTGCAAGGAAGAAAAGATTCGCCTTTAACAAACGAAGGAAAAGAAAATGCAAAAGCACTAAAACAATATATTCAAAATATGTACTTTGATTATATTTATAGTAGTCCTATACCTAGAGCATATATAACTGCCCAATATGTTTTTCAAGACAATATTATCAAAGATGAACGATTAATAGAAATGAACTTTGGAGAGTTTGAAGGTAGAAAGATTAAAGATATTTTAAAAACTGATTATGAAATTTATCATAATTTATGGCATCATCCTGAGAAGTTTATACGTATTCCTGGTGGTGAAAGTTATGATGAAGTTATTTTAAGAGTTCATTCATTTTTAAATGATTTGAAACAATTACCGAACGATTCAAATATTTTTATTGTTACTCATGGTATGTATTTTATTATCTTACTTGCGACTATGCTTGGTTTAACGAAAAAGGATTTTACAAAATTGAATCAAAAAGTTGTTGATGGTTGCTCATTAACATGTGTTAATTATGATGGAAAAGATTTTCATTTGGATTTTTATAATGAATGTTCTTATTTACCACATGTTTTAAATGCAACTTTTGCAAAATAAAAAGGGATAAATTTTGAATTATCCCTTTTTACATCCATGTAATTTTTCGTTCAGTACCTTCCTTGATTCTTATCAAATTTTCTTTATGTTTATAAATTAATAAACCAATAATAACAACATTTGCAACTATTCCAATGGGTGGAAGACCAAGCCATGGTGATGCAAGTAATACAGAACTAGAACCCAACACTGATGATAAAGATACATACTTTGTTATTTTTAATGTAATGAAGAATATAGTTAATCCACCAATTCCAGCCCAAAAGTTAACCATTAACGCATAACCAATTGCAACTGAAACAGCTTTTCCACCTTTGAATCCAGCAAATATAGGATAGCAATGTCCAATAACACAAGCCATAGCACATAGATAGATGATATTGGGATCAAGAGAAAATGACTCAGCAATTATACGAGCAATAAAGATTGATAAACTACATTTTGAAGCATCTAGAATAATAACAACAATTCCAGCAGTTTTTCCAAGCACTCTTCCAGCGTTTGTACCACCCAAATTTCCTGAGCCTTGGTTTCTTATATCAGTATGATAAAATAACTTTCCAATAACTAATGCAAATGGTATTGAACCATACAAATAACTCATTAATATTAATAAAAAATAAATAAAATAATCCATACTCTCACTTCCTCGAAAATATTATACATTAAAAGTTGGAAAAATCAATCATTTTAAGGTATAATATAATGGTTATGGAAGGAGGAGAGGATTCATGAAAAAAAATAATTATGATGAATCTCATATACAAATTCTAGAAGGACTAGAAGCAGTTAGAAAAAGACCAGGGATGTATATTGGTTCTACTGATTATAGAGGGTTACATCATTTGGTTTGGGAAATCGTGGATAATGCTATTGATGAAGCATTATCTGGTTTTGGAAACAAAATCACTGTTACAATTGGAAAAGACAACAGTATCAAAGTGGAAGATGAAGGGCGTGGTATGCCTACTGGAATACATGCAAGTGGTAAACCTACAACTGAAGTTATTTTAACAATTCTACATGCTGGAGGTAAATTTAGCGAAGATGGTGGATATAAAACATCAGGTGGTTTACATGGTGTAGGAAGTTCTGTTGTTAATGCACTTAGTGAATGGTTAATCGTTACTGTTCATAGAGATGGAAAAATACATCAACAAAGATTTGATGATGGAGCAAAAATAATTTCTCCATTAAAAGTGATAGGCAAAACAAATAAAACAGGAACAATCATTCACTTTTTACCTAATAAAAATATTTTTTCTACAACAGAATTTAATTATTCAACAATTTGTGAAAGGTTGAGAGAAAGTGCATTTTTATTAAAGGGAATTCAAATGAATGTTATTGATGAGAGAACAGGTAAACATGAATCTTTTCAATATGATAATGGTTTAGAAGCATTTATTGAATATTTGAATTATGAAAAATCGATACTTCATCCAACTGTTTCTTTTGATGATATGAGTAATCCTATTGAAGTAGAAATTGCTTTTCAATTTATTGAAGGGTATCAAGAAAATCTCATTTCATTTGTTAATCTTGTAAGAACAAGAGATGGGGGAACTCATGAAACTGGTTTTCGTTCAGGATTTACAAAAGTTTTTAATGAATATGCAAGAAAATATGGTTTATTAAAATCTAAAGATAAAAATTTAGAGGGTGCAGATGTAAGAGAAGGATTAACAGGTATTATATCAGTTAAAATTCCTGAATCTTTATTACAGTTTGAAGGACAAACAAAATCAAAACTTGGAACTCCTGAAGCTAGAAATATTGTTGAAAATGTTGTTTATGAACAAATCAATTATTTCTTAGAAGAAAATAAAGAAACTGCTAACAAATTAGTTAATAAGATGATTAAAGCTGCTCAAGCAAGAACAGCAGCAAGAAAAGCGAGAGAGGCAGCACGTAAGGGGAAAGGTAATAAAACTGAAAAGATTTTAAGTGGAAAATTAGCACCAGCTCAATCTAAAGATAAAAAAAGAAAGGAATTATATCTTGTCGAAGGAGATTCAGCAGGAGGAAGTGCAAAACAAGGTAGAGATAGAAAATATCAAGCTATATTGCCTTTACGTGGTAAAGTCGTCAATACTGAAAAAGCATCAATGAATGATATCTTAAAAAATGAAGAAATATCAACCATTATTAATACTGTTGGTGCAGGTGTTGGTGCTGATTTTAATGCAAAAGATTCTCATTATTCTAAAGTCATTATTATGACTGATGCCGATACTGATGGAGCACATATCCAAGTATTGCTTTTAACATTTTTCTATCGTTATATGAGAGGGTTAATTCAAACTGGTAAAGTTTATATAGCATTGCCTCCATTATATAAAGTTTCTAAGAAGAATGGTAAAAAAGAAGAAGCTATTTATGCATGGGATGATGATGAATTAGAATCAGCAAAGAAAAAAATTGGTAGAGGTTATGCTGTTCAAAGATATAAAGGTTTAGGGGAAATGAATGCTGATCAATTATGGGAAACGACAATGAATCCTGATACAAGGACTTTAATTCAAGTATCTATTGAAGATGCTGCACTGGTAGAAAGACGTGTTTCTGTTTTAATGGGAGATAAAGTTGAACCTAGACGAGAATGGATTGAAGATAATGTTCAATTTTCTTTGGAAGATTCATTTTTAATCAATAAGTAAGGAGGGAAAAGCATGAGTGAAAAAATTATTACACAATCATTAGATGATATCATGGGTGATCGTTTTGGAAAATATTCTAAATATATTATTCAAGATCGTGCTTTGCCCGATGTAAGAGATGGATTAAAACCAGTACAAAGACGTATTTTATATGCAATGTATAAAGATGGTAATACACATTTGAAGCCATATCGTAAATCTGCAAAAACGGTAGGTAATGTTATTGGGAATTATCATCCTCATGGTGATAGTTCTGTCTATGATGCAATGGTGCGTTTATCACAAGAATGGAAAATGCGTATTCCTTTGATTGATATGCAAGGAAATAATGGTTCTATTGATAACGATCCTGCAGCTGCTATGCGTTATACAGAAGCAAGATTATCAGCTATTGCATTAGAATTACTAAAAGATATAGATAAAGAAACAGTACAAATGGCATTAAATTTTGATGATACAGAATATGAGCCAACTGTTGTACCTGCAAAATTTCCAAATTTATTGGTTAATGGGGCAACTGGTATTTCAGCGGGATATGCAACTGATATTCCACCGCACAATTTAGGTGAAGTTATTGATGCGACTATTCATAGAATTAATTATCCACACTGCACTTTAGATAAATTAATGGAATTTATGAAGGGACCCGATTTTCCTACAGGTGCAATTGTTGAAGGAAAAGAAGGAATTAAAACAGCATTTAGTAAAGGAAAAGGAAAAGTCATTGTTCGTTCTAAAACAACGATTGTTGAGGAAAAGAATATAAATAAAATTATTATTACTGAAATTCCTTATGAAGTGAATAAAGCTGAACTTGTTAGAAAATTAGATGAAATTCGTTTTCAAAAAAGTGTAGATGGTATTATTGAAGTTCGAGATGAATCAGATAGAAATGGTTTAAGTATTGTTATTGACTTAAAAAAAGATGTTGATATTCAAAATACTTTAAATTATTTTTATAAAAATACTGATTTACAAAAGAATTATAACTATAACATGGTTGCAATTAAAAATAAACGACCTGTTTTGATGGGGATCATTGATATTATTGATGGTTATATTGCTCATCAAATTGAAGTTATAACAAAACGTTCTATTTATGATTTAAATAAGGCAAAAGATAGGAAACATATTGTAGAAGGATTGATTAAAGTTATATCAATCCTAGATGAAGTTGTACATACCATTAGAAAATCTAAAGATAAAGCTGATGCAAAAATAAATTTACAAAATAAATTTGATTTTTCAGAAAAACAAACTGAAGCCATTGTGACTTTACAGCTTTATAGATTAACGAATACAGATATTGTTGCTTTACAAAAGGAAAATGAAGAATTAAATCAATTAATTGAAACATTAAATAGTATTTTAAATAGTGATCAAATATTAAGAAAAGTAATTGTAGATGAATTAAAGCAAATCAAAAAACAATATCCATCACCTCGTTTAACTGAAATCAAAGAACATGTTCAAGATATTAAAATTAATGAAGAAGCAATGATTTTACCTGAAGATATTTATGTTTCAGTAACAAAAGATGGATATATTAAACGTATTTCACAACGTTCTTATAAAGCAAGTGAAAATACAGCATTTGGCAAAAAGGATGAAGATGTTATGATTGATCTTCACTTTGCAAATACATTAGATAAGTTACTTGTTTTTACTGACAAAGGGAATTATTTATATATTCCTATACATAAATTAGAGGAATTTAAATGGAAAGAACTTGGAAAGCATATTAGTTATATGATTAAGGTCTCTCCTGATGAAAAAATTATTGGTTCTGTTCTTGTTAAGAAATTTACTTTACCACTTTATATTATTTTAGCTTCAAAACTAGGACAAATTAAAAGGGTCGCTTTACAAGATTTTGAAGTTCAACGTTATTCAAAATCTATTAAATGCATGAATTTGAAAAAAGAAGATAGTCTTCAAAGCATTGGATTAACGAATGGAAATCAGGGGATTGTTTTAACATCAAAAATAGGATATGCGACTTTATATAGTGAACAAGAAGTTTCAATACTGGGTGTTAAAGCAGGTGGAATTAAAGGTATGAATTTGAAAAATGATGAACTTGTATCTATGAATGTCTTTGATCCTCTTAAACCAACTTCATATGTTTTAATGAGTAATCAACCAGGTATAAAAAGATTACATATTTCGGATATTCCAAGTTGCAACAGAGCAACAAAAGGAACATTGATGTTCAAAATGCCTAAATCTAATCAGATTAATACATTAAATACATTTGTGTTAGATACAAAAGATAAATTAAAAATTTATACGAATGATCAAAGTATAGATGTTGCAATTAAAGATTATCCTTATGGGCAATTACAAACAAAACCAAGTCTATTAACTTCTATTAAAGGAGAGAATATTACATATGTATATTC
>CAJUJC010000033.1 GCA_910586805.1 uncultured Erysipelotrichales bacterium
GTGTGAGAGGTCGAAAATAAATAAACAAATTATTTATTTTCTCCTACTCGATTATGCCTTTATGTAGTAAAAAATATTAAAAGCACACAAGAATCCTGTGTGCTTAAATTTTTATTTCAATTTTTTCTTTGGGTCTTTGGCGATTTCAGTGATTGATGTTACAGCAGCAGCCATACCTTGTAAATCACTAGGAATAATAATCTTAGTTGCATCACCTTTTGCAACTTCTTCCAATGCTTTAAATCCTTCTAAAGTAACATACGCTTCTTGAGGTTGAGCATTATTAATATATTCAATACCTTTTGCTTGAGCTTCATAAACTAATCTTAATGCTTCAGCTTCACCTTCAGCTCTAGCAATTTGAGCTTCTTTTTCAGCTGTTGCTTCCAAAATCATAGATTCTTTTTTACCCTCAGCTGTTAAAATCGCAGCTGTTTTCTTACCCTCAGCTTGTAAAATAGCTTCACGTCTTTCGCGTTCAGCACGCATTTGTTTTTCCATAGCTTCTTGAATATCGCGAGGTGGAATAATGTTTTTCACTTCAACACGATGAATTTTAATTCCCCAAGGATCAGTTGCTTCATCTAAAATAGCACGCATTCTTGAATTGATAATATCTCTTGAAGTTAAAGTTTCATCTAATTCCAAATCCCCAATGATATTACGCAATGTTGTCGCTGTTAAATTTTCAATAGCATTTAATGGTCTTACAACACCATAAGTAAATAATTTAGGGTCAGTGATTTGAAAATAAACAACAGTATCGATTTGCATAGTCACATTATCTTTAGTAATAACTGGTTGAGGAGCAAAATCCATAACCTGTTCTTTTAAAGACACTTTATTAGCAATTCTATCCAATAAAGGAATTAAAATATGCAATCCTACATTACAAGTACGATTATAAGCACCAATTCTTTCAACAACATAAGCATAAGATTGAGGAACAATTCGAATTGTTCTTGCAATAATAATGATTGCAACAATAACCAAAATAACAATCCATAAATAATTAAAAACAAACTCTAATACATCCATAACTCATATCTCCTTTTTAAATTTTTCTAACAACAACGTGGGCTCCTTCAATAGAAACAATTTCAGCATAATCACCAACCTCAATCGATTCATTATCTAAGCTTGAAGCTGACCACAAGTTTCCCATAACTTTAATTTCTCCTCTATTATCAGCAGTGATTTTTTGAGTAACTAAACAATGTTTACCAATTACACGATCTAAGTTTGTTTTAATAGTATTTCCTCTTAAATACTTTTTTGCAAGAGGTCTTGTTCCAATAATACAAACAACAGAAATAATTGTAAATAACATCACTTGAAATGTTTGACTCATACCAAACATCTCACCAACGAGTGCAGCAGCTGCTCCAACTGCAAACCATATACTAACTAAGTCAATAGTTACTGCTTCTACAATAATGGCGATAACGAGAATAATTGTCCAAATCATAGTAATATCCATTGATTTCCCTCCTTACAATTGAGCAATCATAATGTGATGAACAACATCAAATTTAACATTCAATTTATAACTTTGTTCTTTTGAAAAATCGAAATCAAAGACTTGACACAAGTCTTCAACAAATGATTTATTTGAAATCCTACCATAACTCTTCCCTAATGATATACGGTGTAATTGATTTTTCAGGTATATTTCATTATTAATATCATCTCTTGTCACTGGTTTAATACCTATTTGTTTATTTTCTTTATCAATCCCTAATAATACAAAACTAACATCTTCAAAGTGAGCACAAGCTGCTTTGTTTAATGTTAAATTTGTCTCATAAATTGTTAATGTCTTTGTAGCAATATCATTTGTCGACCATTCAAAATTCATTCTCTCATCCTCCTTGATATTATTATATTATTAAAATTATTTTTTTGCAAGATAATTATAAATATTTTTATTTTTCATTTATATACAACTTTATAAAGATAGTTTATAATAACAAAAAAGGACTGATATTATGAAAAAAATATTTATTTTATGTTTATCATTATTTGTATTGTTTGGATGTGTACCAACAAAACAAATTGATTTAGGAAAACAAGTGACTCTTTCTTTTTTCTATATTAAAACTTGTTCAGAATGTAAAGCATTTAAAAAAGATGTTATTCCATTATTAGAAGAAACATTTAAAGAAGATATTCAGATTCAACAATATGATTTAGATGAAGAAGCAACTGTTGCTAAGTACGATGAAATTATTGATTCTTTACATGAATTTGATGAAGAGTTTTATGGAAATGGACCTTTTATTGTTTTGGAAGACTATTTTGCTGTTTTGGGATATACGCCAGGAGATGAAGATTATTTGATTGATGATATTCAAAAAGCAATTCAAGGTGAAGAACTTTCTTATGAACTAGAAGGTTTACGTTTTATGTTTGAGGAAGCATTATGAAAAAAATTTTATTAATTTTATGTTTGTTTTTGACAGGTTGTTATTCTCAACCTCAGTATTATTTATATATTTATTATGCAAAATCATGCCCAGTTTGTAAGTCATTTATGAATAATGTCGTTCCAATTTTAGAAGATAAATATGATAAAGATATGCAAATTATAACATATGATATAGATGAGGAAGCATCTATGGATGCATATGCAAGAACATGTAGTTTATTGGAAGATTATTATTATACAGATGATTCAGGGAGTATACCATTTATTGTATTAGATGGATATTTTGCGAAGGTTGGATATGATATAGGAAGCCAAGAAATTATTATTCAAACTATTGATGATGCTATAAATGGTAAAGAGTTATCTCATGATTTAAAAGAGTTCTATAAGTTTAAAGATGGTTTAACATTTCATGAAGGAGGAAATTAAAATGTCAACACCACATAATGAAGCAAAAAGAGGAGATATTGCTAAAACAGTTTTAATGCCAGGAGATCCCTTACGTGCTAAATTTTTAGCTGAAACTTATTTAGAGGATGTTCATCAATTCAATGGTGTACGTAATATGCTAGGGTATACTGGGATTTATAAAGGAAAGAAAGTATCAATTATGGGTTCTGGTATGGGAATGCCTTCTATTGGTATTTATAGTTATGAGTTATTTAATGAGTATGGAGTGGAGTCTATTATTCGCATTGGCTCTTGTGGATCTTTACAAAAAAATATTCATTTAAGAGATATTATTATTGCACAAGGGGCTTGTACTGATAGTCGTTTTGCCCATCAATATGAATTACCAGGGACTTTTTCAGCTATTTCATCTTTTGAATTATTAGAAAAAGCAGTCCATTTAGCGAAGGAAAAAGGTGTAACTTATCATGTTGGTAATACTATCTCTTCAGATATTTTTTATCATGCTGATGCCACTTCAAGTGAAAAATGGGCATCAATGGGATGTTTAGGTGTAGAAATGGAAGCTTATGCGTTGTTTGCAACAGCAGCATATTTTAAGAAAAAAGCCTTAACAATTCTAACAGTTTCAGATTCTTTGGTATCAAATGAAGAAACAACAGCTCAAGAAAGAGAAAAAACATTTACGGCAATGATGGAAATTGCATTGGAGTTAGCTTAATGAAAAGAAAAGTTGCATTGTTTGATTTTGATAATACGATAGCTAATGGCGATACAATTAAACGTTTAGTCATATATGATTTAAAGAAAAAACCTTATCATGTTATTTATTTTGTATGTGTAGCAATTTATTATTTAGGATATATGTTGAAATTTAATTCTTTTGAAAAGGCTAAATCTTATTTGTTATTCCCTTTAAGAAGCATGAGTGAAAAGGAGTGCCAAAAGTTTTATAAGGAATATGTTGAACCTTATTATTATTCAAATGTGGTAGAAGAATTAAAACAAAAAAAAGAGGATGGTTATTTTGTCATTGTTTGTACTGCTTCTACTGAAAAATATATGAAATATTGTGAATTACCTATTGATGCTATGTTAGGGACAATATATGAAAATAAAAAGATTATAGGTAAAAATTGTAAAAACGAAGAAAAAATACCACGTATTCTATCTTGCTTAAAAGAAAATAGTATAGAGGATATTGATTATGAAAATTCTTATGGATATTCAGATTCAAATGCAGATATTCCAATGCTATCACTTGTCAAAAATAAAAAAAGAGTATTGCTAAAAACAGGTACAATTGTAGATTTTAAGGAGTAGAATATGGAAATAAAAAAATTAACAAAAGATGATTATGACTTAGCAACAAAAGAAATTATTTTAGCATTTCAAGTTCCACCATGGAATGAAAATTGGACATATGAACAAGCTTATACACGTATTGAAGAAATTATGGATAGTCGTGTTGCACGTGGGTATGTGATGTATCAAGATGGCATAGTTGTTTCTACATTAATAGGAAGAATTATGACGTATTTGGATTATAAAGAACTATGGATGGATGATTTTAGTGTGCATCCTGATTATCAAGGACAAGGTATTGGTAAAAGAATGTTAAATCATGTCAAAGAGGAAATGAAAAAAGAAAATATTCGTTACCTCATTTTAAACACAACAAGAGGATATGATTGTGTTGAATTTTATAAAAGAAATGGATTTGAAAAAATAGAATCTATGATAACAATGTGTTGCCCTATAGAAGTAAATATCGAAGATTAAGAACATGAAAATAAAATGCATGAGAAAATTTAATGATAATATAGAGATATTATCATATGTACCTCATTAGTAAGGGACTGTCATATTTAAAGAATCAATAGAATTAAAGAAATTAGTAATGATTATCAATGTTTTATCTTTTAAGTGATTTTCTTTGTACTCTCTTTTTGTTTATACTTTACCTTATTATTTTTGTTTTTTACAATAAGATTTGTTAGTGGTGCAGGTAATTATTCGAATGTTTTTAATACTTTAACACAAATGGACAAAGTCGTAAGAACATATTTATATCAAATGAATGAGATTGGAATTTGAAAGGAAGTAAAATAATGGTGACTTCCAATATAAGAGAAATTTTCAATAGTGATATTTATAAAGTTTGGGAAACTGTTTTAGCTATTGATAAATATAGTATGTGAAGAAGTGATTTGAGTAGAATAGAAATAGTAAGTGAAAGTCAATTTATTGAATATACCAAAAAAGGCTATGTGACTACATTTACTGTTACGATTACAGAACCATATAAATGTTGGAAGTTTGATATGGAGAATAGTAATATGAAAGGTCATTGGATAGACATTTTCACTACCACAGGGAATGATACTCAAATAGATTTTACAGAAATATAGTATCAAAAAAGAAGTTTATGAAATTATTTATAAAATCTTACTTGAAAAAGCAACAAGCACAATTCATTATTGACTTAAAGAAAGAATTGGAGTCATAAATTTCAGTTTTATTAATGAAAGGAGGTTTATATTTTGAAAAGAAAAGCTACAATATCAAATAATGAAATATCAGAATTATGTACATTTCTACTAGGTGGATATGAACAAAAGGTACTTATAGAAGGGAGAAAAAAAGATTTTCCAGTTATAATCACCTTACATGGAGGACCAGGAACACCAATTCCATTTTCTGTTGGATGTAGAGGATTGTTTCCTGAATTTACTGATAATTTTATAATGGTTTATTGGGATCAACTTGGTTGTGGAATTAATAATTATGCGATTGATGATACGTTTTCCATAGATTCGTTTGTGCAAATGACAGAAGATTTGATAGAGCATATGAAAAAGAAATTTCCAAATAATAAAGTGATTGTATTCTCAACATCGTGGGGATCTATTTTGAGTGCTAAACTTTTAGAAAGAAAACCTCATGCTGTTGATGCTGTTGTGGCTTGTGGACAAATAATAAAAAATGTGTTCATTTGTGATGAAGTGAAGAATGCATTATATCAAAGTCGTATTCCTAAAAAGAAATTGGAAAAGATTAACAATGTAACATTAGATAATTATTCAGATAAGGATTTACAGTTAATATCACATTCACTTCAAAAATATACAGAAGCTTATCAAAATAAGATAGGGACAAAAGCACCTATAGGAACAATGATTAAAGGATTAATAACAAGTCCAGATTATAAGATGAAAGATTTTAAAGCTATTATATTTAATGGGTATAGGAAAAATACATCGTTATGGAAAGAGATACTAAGATTAGATTTTACTGAACAATTGAAAACTGTTGAAATTCCTTATATTATTTTACAGGGAGATACAGATATAGTAGCATCAACACAAACAGTTCAAGAGTTGGTTTCTGTTAGTAGCAACAAAAATTTAAGATATAAAGTTGTTGAAAATACTGGACATATTCCAGGTATCGATATGATGAATATACTATTATCTGTTTTGCAGGAAACTGTTCAGGTATTATAGAATAATAAGGTGGATATTTTCTATAGATAAAGAGTTTAGTAGGATCTCATCTATGAAGTTATATTTTATGTAAAAAATTTAAAATAAAAATAAGCGACCTAAGTAAGGTTGCTTATTTTGTATCTAAATCTGTAAATAATAACATAATATTGATGATACCTGCGATACCAACAATCATATAAATAATGGCACTTAACATAGAGTCACCAAATAGGCTTTCTACAAGATTGAAATTGAATAATCCAATTAAGCCCCAGTTAATGGCTCCAATGATTGTAAATACCAAAGCAATTTTTTGTATAACATTCATAACTTGTCCTCCTGAGAATAGTATATCCAAAGAGAAGATGTTTATTCATAAATCGATATATTATTCATAAAATAGGATAGGAGGAAAGAAAATGAACAAGAAATATATTATTATAGGCACTGTTGTCGCATTGATTATTGGTGGTTTTTGCTTTTTTAAATTCAAGTCAAGATCACTCAAACAAGCTTTGAAAGATGCAAAGGAATATACAAGCTATGAGTTGGTTTGTCAAATGGAAATGTTAGAAAATGATGAATTAAAAACATATCAGGTGACTTCACATTATGCATCTATTGATAAGCAAGATTATTATAAAGTAGAATTATATGATAAATCATTAAATCAGGCACAAGTAATTGTTAAAAATGATAAAGGTGTTTTTGTATTAACACCATCTTTAAATCAGGCATTTCAATTTCAAAGCGAATGGCCAAATAATTCACCAAAACCATACATCTATCAATCACTATTAACATTTTTAGAAGATAATAAAAATGAAAAAGTTAAAGATGGTTATATCGTTACTGGTGAAATGAAATATGACAATGATGATCGTGTCAAATCCCAAGAAGTTAAATTTGATAAAAACTTAAATCCAATGTATGTTAATGTATATAATGGTGATGGAGTAGAAGTTATTCAATTAACTATCTCATCTTTTAAACCAAATCAAAAGATAGATAAACAGGCATTCCAACAAGAAACAATTATGAAAGAAAGCCAAAATCAATATAAACAAACAACATCTTCTTTACCACTTTATCCAGTCGCTTTAATGGGCTCTACATTACAAAATGAAAAAGTTTCAACAATTGATGATACAACAAATCATATCTTAAAATTTACTGGAGAAAAATCATTTACTATTGTAGAAAGTTCAGCTTCTTCAAAAGAGACAATGAATGTTGTTAAAGTCAATAGTGAAATGATTGATTTATTAGATGGCTTTGCATATATCGAAGATAATCAAATGACATATGTATCATCAGGGGTTGTATGTTCATTATATTCTAATGATCTTACAAAAGAAGAAATGCTTTCTGTTTTAACAAGTATGCAATCATCAAATGTCAAATAAGGGAATAGCTCCCTTTTTTTCTTGAAAAGAAACCTTATTTAGACTATACTAATACGAGAAAGAGGTGTGTTTTATGTTACATTATCGTGACACTTATGCAACTGTTCATTTAGATTATTTATTGCATAATGTTGAAACCCTATATCAAAAAGTAAAAAAACCTATGATGGCTATATTAAAGGCTAATGCATATGGTCATGGATATAAAGAAGTTGCACATATTTTAAAGGATAGTCATATGATTGCTATGTTTGGTGTTGCGACTTTAAAAGAAGCAATAGATTTAAGACAAACAGGTGTGAAAAAAGATATATTGATTTTAGGAGCTATTCCTTTAGAAGATTTGGATTTAGTTATTGAAAATGATATTACTCTTACTGTTTATTCTAAAGAATATGCTAAGGAAATTATTTGTTTATATCATCATAATAAAACAGTGAAAGTTCACTTAAAAGTTGATTCAGGAATGAATCGTTTAGGTTTAAAAACAAGAAAAGAATTTGAAGATGTTTATCAAATGTGTTCTCCACATATCTTTAATGTTACTGGTGTGTTTACACATTTTGCAGTCGCTGATGATTCTAGTCAAAACAAGGAATACTTTCAACAAATTAAAACTTTTGAATCTATTATTAAAGGTTATGATTTTGAATATATTCATTCACAAAATTCTGCTTCTATGATGTATCATGATGAAACTGCAACAAATATGACAAGAATTGGAATTGCAATGTATGGAGTTGATCCTTCAGGTGGTGAAAACTCTTCTTTAAAACAAGTAATGTCTTTATACACAAAAGTAGCAATGGTTAAAAAAGTGAATAAAGGTGAACATATAGGTTATGGATATACTTATCAAACAAATGAAGATGAATATATTGCAACACTTCCTATTGGTTATGCAGATGGCTTGATACGTGCAAATCAAGGAAGATATGTTGTGATTAACGGTAAAGAATATCCTATCGTTGGTCGTGTATGTATGGATCAAATGATGATCAGGGTTGATGAAACTATAAAACCACATGATTTGGTGGAAATATTTGGAGAGCATATGACACTATCACGTATGGCTAAAGAACTTCATACAATTCCTTATGAGATTATTTGTCTAGTTAGTGAAAGAGTTGAACGTGTTTATGTAGAGAAGGAGTAAATCCTTCTTTTTTGTATGAAAAAAATGTATGAGAAGACTCATACATTAATAATTTTCAGTAATAAAATCAGTTAAATTATAATATGATAAAGGTTGTTCTTTTTTTGCAGCTACTTTTCCATCTTTGATAACCAATGTTGTTGGATATGTAACATTCATATCAAATGTTTTTTTCACATAGTCATCAAATTTATTGTTTTCATTTTTATCTACAAAATAAACTGGAATATTTCTGTTATCAGTTGTAAATTGCGTTAAAATATCTTGATAAGCAATTGTTGTGTTATTTGTTGAATCTCCTAACACCACAACAAAATCTTCTTTTTCTTCTATCATTTGTGTAAGCTTTGTTTCATTGATTGTAGAAAAATCTTTAAATGTGAAATATCTATAAGTGAATAATCCAATAAATATAATGAGCACAATTCCAAAAATACTGATTTCCTTTGAAATTTTTTTTATCAAGTTCATATTTTCCCTCCTAATATCTATATTTTACACTATTATATCGATAAATCAATCTTAATATTATGTGAAAATGTTGAATAAATTATAAAACATTTGATATAATGAAGTCAAGGAGGAATAAAAAATGAAAAATGTTATAAAAACTGATAAAGCACCAGGTGCTATTGGACCATATAGTCAAGGCGTTGATGTGGGAAATATGATATTCTTTTCAGGGCAAATTCCATTAAATCCATTAACAGGAGAAATGCCTGAAGGAATTGAAGCACAAACAAGACAAGCGTTGGATAATGTGAAAGGGTTACTTGAAAGTCAGAATCTTGATTTTTCAAACGTTGTGAAAACAACTGTTTTTTTAGATAACATGAATGATTTCAATACAGTGAATGATATTTATGCTGAATATTTTGTTGAGCCATATCCTGCAAGAAGTGCTGTTGAGGTTGCTAAACTTCCTAGAGGGGCTCTTATTGAGGTAGAAGTTATTGTCGTTAAATAATCAAACTATTATATTTGTAGAAAAAAAGTATAAATATCTATGCTTTTATTATGCTGATGGACATTATGAAATGAAAGTTGAAGATATTAAAAGTTTTATGCCTAAAAAGAAAAAAGGATATAAAAATCCTATACATATTGGTGAGTATCAATTATATCCTACAAGAAATATCCATGATGTCAATTGTCAATGGATTAATTTGCAATTGTATGAAGAAGAAAATGATTATCTTAATTATTTAATCAAGAAGAAGTGTTTAGAAAAGTATGTTTGGAAAATGTATATAAAATATAAGGAAAAACATTTTACGA
This sequence comes from uncultured Erysipelotrichales bacterium, assembly GCA_910586805.1. Taxonomy (GTDB): domain Bacteria; phylum Bacillota_I; class Bacilli_A; order Erysipelotrichales; family Coprobacillaceae; genus MGBC140090. The sequence continues at coordinate 10,168 of CAJUJC010000033.1, forward strand.
ATATGAAAAGCCGTTTTGAATAACGGCTTTTTAAAGTACAAGTAATGCACAAAGTCCCATGATAAAACAATAGATAGAAAACACATTCATCTTTCTTTTGTTTAAAAATGCAAATAATAGATGTAATGCAAAATATGTAACGACTCCACTTACAATAAAAGCAATAAAATAAGGTAACCATAATGTTGCAAGAGTTGGACTTGCGACAAAATCTTTTAGTTTTAAAATAATTGCTCCAAAACTTACAGGCATAAACATAAAGAAAGAAAAATCTCTAGCAGCTTGTTGTTCTAAACCTCCAAGCATACCTCCAGTAATTGTTGAGCCACTTCTTGAAATACCAGGAAGTAAAGCAACAAGTTGGAAACATCCCATGCGTAATGCATCCCATAAATTTAAGTTTTTTGTTTTTCTTTTTCCTTTATAACCATAAACATGGATAATCATTAAGAAAATAGAAGTTATTAATAATGTACAACCAACAAGTTTGACATTAGAAAAAGCTGTTTCTATATAATCATTAAACAATACACCACCAATTGCTGCAGGAATAGTCGCAACGATGATCAACATACAATATCTAAAATCAGGTAGTGTTTGCTTTCTTTTTTGATCATTAAACATATATGTAAAAAATGATGTTAATAATCGAATAATATCTTTTCTATAATAAAACATAATTGCAACCAAAGAGCCTGTGTTAACTAAAACTTCAAAAGTAATATCAGTGGAAGGAAAAAACCATCCAAACTTTTCAAAAATACTTTTAAAGATAACCAAATGTCCACTGCTTGAAATAGGAATAGGTTCACTAAATCCTTGGATTGCTCCAAGTATTGCATAGACCAAGATATTTTGTATCATCTCCATAAAATCACCTCTTTTTTTATTATAGTATAAAAATGAAAAAAATAATATAAAGAATTATAATTAAGACTATTTTAGGTATACTAAACATATGTTTAATAGGGGGTTATTATGTTTTTGGTTAATTTTGTATATGATGATGAGGAACTTTTAGAACCTTATGAATGGCAGGAAGATGATAATTTTGAAGAATTTATATCACTTCCTTTGTATCATGTTACCTATGAACAATTACATGATTTTATGTATGGAAAATTATGTATTGAAAATGTATTTAATGATATGTTTATTGTAGGTGATGGATGTTATATGTGTGTTATTGCATTAAAAGAAAATTGTATTTATAAAAGAGGAACATTATCTTTTGAAACAAGAGAAAAATTAAATAAAAGAATACAAAAACTTCCTGTTCATATATTTCAATATCGTATTTTAGAAGAAGCATATGAAAAAGAATTTGGTCTAACAAGGGAAGAGAGAATGAAAAAGCTATGTTTGGAAGAAGTCATTGATGAGATATTTGTAGTCCATTATGATTTATTTGTTGATATTTGTCATCAATGTCATATTTATGAAGAAGAAGCAAGTGAACAATATCTAGCTTTAAAAAATAAAATAGAGAAAGGATTTACCTCTCTCCATCAGTTATTGTATAAGGAATTGGTTCAAAAGAGATAGTTTATCTCTTTTTTATTGTAATTCCTATTTTTCTTTCCACTTTTGCAAGTTTTTTTCTTGCAACAAATCTTGCTTTTTGAGCACCAGCTTCTAAAATATCATCTAAATAACTTCCTGTTGTAATTTCTTTGTAACGTGTTTGAATTTTTTCTAATTCACTACCAACAATTTCAGCTAAATCATTTTTAAATTCACCATAACCTTTACCTACATATTGTTGTTCAATATCTTCAATTGTACGATTTGTAAGTGTTGAATAAATTTCTAATAGATTAGAAATACCTGGCTTATTGATAGGATCAAAATGAACATAGCTTTCACTATCTGTTACAGCTGATTTAATCTTCTTTTTAGATACATTGATATCATCTAAGATATAAATACATCCTTTGCTTGTTTCTTCAGACTTAGACATTTTCTTTGTAGGATTTTGTAAGTCCATAATTCTTCCACCAACCTTAGCAACCAAAGGTTCTGGAATTTTAAATGTTTCACTATAACGAGAGTTAAATCTCTCAGCAATATCTCTACATAATTCAACATGTTGTTTTTGATCCTCTCCTACTGGTACATAATCAGGATCATACATTAAAATATCAGCGTTCATTAATGATGGATAATTAAAAATTCCAGCTCCAATCACTTCACCTTTAGCGACTTTATCTTTGTATTGAGTCATACGAGATAATTCTCCCATAGAAGCTAGGCATCCTAAATACCAACCAAGTTGTGCATGTTCTAAAACATCTGATTGTAAGAATAGTGTAACTTTGTTGGGATCTAGCCCAGCAGCAATATACAATGCAATTAAATCTTTTGTATTTTTTCTTAATTCAGCAGGTTGTTGATAAATTGTCATAGAGTGTAAATTTGCAACAAAAATAAACATTTCATACTCATCTTGATAAGAAACAAATGGTCTAATAGCACCAATATAATTTCCTAAAGTTACACGTCCTGTTGGTTTGATTCCACTTAACATTCTTTTCATAATAATTCCTCCTTTAAATAAAAAAACGTCCTTACAAAAGGACGTATGATATACGCGGTACCACCTTTATTCATATCGATAGATATGCTCTTAATCTTAACGCGATGAACGATAAAAGACTCAAGCCTTTTATAACTCCAGAATCCCAATTCATTGATAGAAATGGTTTGTTTTCAGCATCCACAAACTCTCTATTTTCATTAACTAACAATTACTTTATTCCTTCTTTGTCTTTAGTGTTATTATAAAGTTGTTAGTGTTAAAAATCAAGATAATCTCAAAAAAGAATACACAAAATATAAAAATGATGTATAATGGTGAAGTGAGGTGATGTTTTGTGATTAGAATTTATACTGCACCAAGTTGTGCATCATGTAGGAAAGTGAAATCATGGTTAAAGGAACATCAAATTCCATATGTTGAAAAAAATATTTTTTCAACATTACTTAGAGAAACAGAACTAAGAGAATTATTGGAACGTAGTGAGAATGGAACTGATGATATTATTTCTCAAAGATCAAAAATTATTAAAGAGAATAAAGTGGATTTAGATGATATGTCAGTGAATGAGTTGATTCAATTTATTCGAGATAATCCTTCTATTTTAAAAAGACCAATTATTATTGATGAAAGACGTTTTCAGGTTGGTTACAATGCTGAAGAAATCAGAGCTTTTATTCCAAGAGAACTTCGTCAATTACAAGAGTGTGAAAGCAGTGATTTTTGTCCGCAATTTACAGATATTAAAAAAGAGTATTATAAAGATAAAGAAAATGAACATTGTTTAGAAGATTGTGATTAAGAGATAGATTTGTCTATCTTTTTTGATGATTAATGAAATTGAACATATGATAATGTGTTTATTGTTGATGGAAAATATAATAAAAAAATGATTGAAAGTATATTCAATCATGAAATCATATTTGCTTTTGCTTTTAAAACACGTTGGATTTTACTTAAACAATTTTGAGAATAAGATAAAGAATACGGTTTGATAAGTTCTAAAAAACAATAAAAACCTTCTTTTTCATTATAAACTTCAAATTCAAGTTCATAATCTTCCTGATTGAGATAAGTGCTGTGGTCTAAAGATAAAATTCCTTCATCAAGTTGAATATCATAACGATGAGTCGTTAGAGAAAATTCATTGATGAGTTCTAAAGGATTGATATGTTCTTTTTTGAGAATATCTATAATTTCATTAGATAGGGGTTGTTGATGAATGATTTTATCCATATCTTTTTCAGAAATCATTATATTTGTTTCTAATCGATAATGATTAATAGGTCTTTTTAATGTCATTTCTAACTGATTATCTTTTTCTCTAATACGTAACATATATTTCTTTTTTTCAAGAAGAGGATGTGTGAAATAATGATTCGTTTGAATATAATCCTTTGTTATTTTATTTTGATAATCTTTTAAAATTGTTTCAAATACATCTTTTGTAAGTAATATTTTGTATTCTATTTCTAAATGTTCATTCATATTTATCACCTTTCTTATTTTATCTTTTATTGAATAAAATTTCAATTCCTATATAATAGTAATATAAAGTAGGTGAGATTTATGCAAAGATATACAATTGTATGTAAACAAGATTCAACTTCACAAATGATATCAAAACAGTTAAGAGATGCTTTTGATAGTCTCATGACATATGATGAAATGAATCCTGAGATGGTTATTAGTGTGGGTGGCGATGGAACAATGCTTTATTCAGTTCATATGTATAAGCATATGTTAGATTCTGTTGCTTTTGTGGGATTGCATACTGGAACTTTAGGTTTTTTAACAGATTATCAAAAAGAGGAGATAGAGCAGTTTATTAATGATGTTTATCATAAAGATTATACAATTTATAATAGATATTTATTAAATGTGACAACAAATAAAGAAACATACTTAGCATTAAACGAATTACGTATTGAAAATAATATGCGTTCTCAAGTTTTAGATGTTTATATTGATGATGAGTTTTTAGAAACATTTAGAGGAAATGGTTTATGTGTTTGTACATCTTCTGGATCAACTGCTTATAATAAATCATTAGGCGGAGCAGTGATTTGTGGAGATAATGGTTTGATGCAATTAAGTGAAATTGCTGGTATTCATCATAATGCTTATCGTTCTTTAGGTTCATCTTTGATTTTAGATAAGTCTCATCAGATTCATTTTGAATCACAAAACTTTGAAAATTCAGTTTTAGGTATCGATCATCTTGTTTATGATTTAAAAGATGTGAATTGTATAGATGTGAAGATTTCAAATCAATGCGCTCGTTTTGTGCAATTGAAACATGTGTCTATGATTGAAAGATTAAAGAGAGCATTTTTATGAAAAAAGAATGGATTGTTACAAAAATGGATCATCAATCACGTATTGATGATTTTGCATATAAGCATCATATAAGTAAAAAAGCATTGAAAGATATAAAAATGCAAGGAGATATTTTAGTGAATGGTATCCATCAAACTGTGAGATATTGTTTGAATTTTGGAGAGATTGTGACATTTATATTTCCAAAAGAAGAGAATAAAATCGCACCTGAAAATATACCTTTTACAATAGTTTATGAAGATGATGATTTGATGGTTATTGATAAACAACCTCATATTGCTTGTATTCCTACACGAGCCCGTCCATGCCATACTTTAGCAAATGCTATTACTTATTATTATCAAACAATTGGACTTTCTTCGACTGTTCATTTTGTCAATAGATTGGATAAAGAGACAAGGGGGTTGATGATTGTTGCGAAACATCGTTATATTCATGATTTGATGAAGTATACACATATAAGACGAATTTATCGTGCACATATTGAAGGCAATGTTAAACAAGGAAGTATACGGCTACCTATATATAAAGATGGTTATGCTATGAAGAGAGTCATTGATGAAAGAGGGAAGCCATCATGTACACACTATCGTTCACTAGATGATCATGGTTTGGTTGAATTTTGTTTAGAAACAGGAAGAACTCATCAAATAAGAGTACATATGTCAGCAATTGGACATGCCTTGATTGGCGATTCTTTATATGGTGATGGAACAGGTGAATTTGATTTGGAAAGTTATAAAATCACTTTTATACATCCAACAACAAAACAAGTCATTCATATAGAGAAAAAATCATATAAAGATAAAATGAAGATAAAGAAATGATTTTAGTATATAAAAAAGCTGGAAAAGAACTATAGTTCTTTTCCAGTTTTAATATACTTGTTTATTTTTAACCAATTGGTTTTGTGATTCAATATCTAAGAACATTCCAATAGCAATCATATAAGAAAGAAGTGAAGAACCACCATAAGAAATAAAAGGAAGTGTAATACCGGTAATTGGTAAAAGTCCTAAAATCATACCAATATTCCATACCTGTTGGAAAACTAACATACCAAAGATTCCCATAACAAAGAATTTATCTTGATGATTTGTTGTTTCAAAACCAATCTTTAAGATGATTATATCTAAGGCAACAAGTGCTCCTAAAGTTATCATTCCACCAACAAAGCCATAGTTTGTTGCAATAACAGCAAAAATGAAATCGGTTTGTGCTTCTGGGAAGTTCATAATGACAGATTGAAAGCCGTGTCCAAACCATCCAGCAGTTCCATAAGATAATAGTGAATAGAATAACTGATATCCTTGATTTTTTATTGTTCCTTCAGGGTCCACCCAACCATAAAAACGATCAAGCTTGTGTCCTGTTACAATTTTAGCAAATATATTAGGTTGGAATATAAATAAATAAGCACCAATTGCAATAATAAGTCCTACAATAATCAAACCAACTGTAAACCACTGACCTCTTAAACCACTTGAAAATAAAACAAAAACGACACCAACTAAAATAATTAAAACAACACCAGCATCATTTTGTAAATACACAAGTAAAGCTGGAGGAAGAACAACTGCCATACATTTCATAATGTAAGATAATTCACTTTCAAAAGTTCTCACCAAAACGTAGTCATTGGACTCTTTAGTAATACGTGCAAGAGCAATGACAATTACTATTTTCATAAATTCAGAGGGTTGAAAACTAAAACCAGGCAATTGATACCAAGCAGTAGCTCCTCCAACTTTATTAGCAAAGGGAATAATGTGTCTAACTGGAAGATAAGGGGAGATATAATGATCTAAGACAAGCAAAGCAAGTAAAACCATTAATATTCCATAAATAATCCATATTTTGTCATAGACTTGATCATTTCCAACTTTATTAATAATATATATAATGACAACTCCTATAATATAAAAGATGAACTGTTTAAACCATAGCATTTCAGGGTTATCATGCTTTTGGATAAGAGGAGCGGCACATAAAACAGCAAAGCAACTAATACAACATAAAATAATCATAATAAAAACCAAAGGATGTTTTTTGATAAAAGTTTTTATGTTTTCCATCTATTTGTGCTCCTTTCTATATTTTCTTTTTTATCTCTTTATAGTATACTATAAAAAAGAAATACTTCAATCAAAAAAGGATGTGAATTTTGTGAAAACTGAATATATTGCGATTGTTGTAATGATTGTATTTGCGTTGGTATTATTTTATTTTGGATATGTTTCTTTTCTTAAAAATAAGGACTTAAAACAACCAGAGCATTCATCTTCAATTGATATTGAAAAATTGGTTAAGGCTTTAGGTGGAGTAGAAAACATTAAGGATGTTTCATTTTCTCCATCAAAATTAACTGTGATTTTAATGAATCAAAGTGTTGTGGATATAGTGCCTATTCAAGAATTAGGGGCAAGTGGTATTGTTGAAGGTAAGGATACTTTGTCTATAATTTTTGGAAGACAGTCTGAAAATATTGCTAATGACTTGAAGAAAAAAATATCATAAGATATATAAAAAAAATAAAAGTTAAAGAGCATATGATTGGTAATTGAAAAAATATTATAGTATAGTGTAAGTGTCGAATGGACGACTTGTTTATGTAGTAAAAAAAAGCCTAAAATTCTTGAGATATTATTGTTTCAAAAATGCATAAGTGCTATAATAAACGAGAAATAAATTAACAGGGGGTTAGAAGATGACTTTTAAAGAAAAATGGAATGGTGCTTGGGAAGGCTTCCAAGCAGGAAAATGGAACAAAGAAGTTAATTTAAGAGACTTCATCCAATTAAACTACACACCTTATGATGGTGATGATTCTTTCTTAGCTGGTCCTACACAAAATACAAAGGATTTATGGGATCAAGTTATGGAATTAACAAAACAAGAAAGAGATGCTGGTGGAGTTTTAGATATGGATACAAAAATTGTATCTACATTAACTTCTCATGATGCAGGATATTTAGATAGATCTAAAGAAACAATTGTTGGGGTTCAAACTGACAAACCATTCAAGAGATCATTACAACCATTTGGTGGTATTCGTATTGCTGAACAAGCTTGTGAAACAAATGGGTATAAAGTAGATCCTGAAATTTCTTATATTTTTAGAGAATATAGAAAAACTCATAATCAAGGGGTATTTGATGTTTATACACCTGAAATTAGAGCTTGTCGTTCATCTCATGTTATCACTGGTTTACCAGATGGTTATGGACGTGGACGTATTATTGGAGATTATCGTAGAGTTGCTTTATATGGTGTTGATAAATTAATTGAAGATAAGAAAAATCAATTAGCAACTTCTCAAACAAGAATGACATCAAAAGTTATTCAATTACGTGAAGAATTAAGCGAACAAATTAGAGCTTTAGGTGATTTAAAAGAAATGGCTGCTAAATATGGTTATGATATTTCTAAACCAGCAACAAACTGTAAAGAAGCTATTCAATGGTTATATTTTGGATATTTAGGTGCAGTTAAAGAACAAAATGGTGCAGCTATGTCATTAGGTAGAACATCTACATTTATTGATATTTATGTAGAAAGAGACTTAAAGAATGGTGT
>CAJUJC010000034.1:0-11327 GCA_910586805.1 uncultured Erysipelotrichales bacterium
ACAAACCAGATGTAGATATTGATACAGATGGAGACGATAAACCAGATGTTAATATTGATACAGATGGAGATGGCAAACCAGACATCAACATTGATACAGATGGAGACAACAAACCAGATGTAGATATTGATACAGATGGAGATGGTAAACCAGACATTAACATTGATATAGATGGAGACAATAAACCAGATATAGATATTGATACAAATGGAGATGGAAAGCCAAACATTAATATTGATACAGATGGAGATGGAAAGGCAGATATCAACATTGATACAAATGGAGATGGAAAGGCAGATATCAACATTGATACAAATGGAGATGGCAAACCAGATATTAACATTGATACAAATGGAGATGGAAAGCCAGATATCAATATTGATACAAATGGAGATGGAAAGCCAGATATTAATATTGATACAAATGGGGATTATATAGCAGATGAGAATACTGTTAAAACATCTGACGAGACTTCAATGTTGATTCCATTTACTGCTGGAACAATATCATTGATGAGTATGTTATTCTTATTCTTAAGAAGAAAAGAAAGTGCAGAGTAAGAAAGCAAGGATGGAATATATTTGTTTCTTCTGTTTTATATAAATTAGAATTGGAAATATGGATAAAATCTATATTTCCTTTTTTATTAGTCAATTTTTATAAAAGTATAAAATTTTATGTAGTCATTGAGTGTTGTTATATTTTGGAAATTTTACATTATATCTTTTCATTTTACTTTAATTTGATATAAATTTTAAGTTTCAATTCTTGATAAAAAATTGACATAAAAATCTAAGAAGAATATAATAGAAAATAGGAAAGAGGGCGAAAATATGAAAAAAAGAAACTATAAAAAATATTTATTTATATCTTTAGCTTTTCTTCTTGTCTTTTCGATAATATTTGGAAGTGGAATTGCTTCAGCTGAAGATGTTATTGAAAACAGTTCTATAAATGTGAATGAGGTAGAAGAAAATGATGATATAGATAATACATTGTCATCTGCTCAAAATGAAGGTGATATTAATTCAATATCAGAAGATACAGAGGTTGATTGGAGTACAAAGGAAACAACAGTAGGAGACTTCGTGATTATAGGGGGACAACCAGATGTAGATTATTCATTTGCGAGTAATATATTAACAATTTTAACAAATCAAACAATGACGTTAAAAACAACAAAGACAACAACACAAAGAATAGTAGTGCCAGCTAATGTAGAAGCCAGTTTAATCTTTGATGGAGTTAATATAGCAACATCAAGTAATAGTCCTTTTACATTAACACCCTTAGCTGGTGGTGGTGCAAAAGCACATATTGTTTTAGCTGATGGAAGTAGTAACTCTTTGAAAGGAGTAGCGAATTATCCAGGTTTAAGATGTGGAAGAACAACAACACTAGTGATAGATGATGGAATACTCAATAAAGATATTAATGGGAATGATATTGTTCCAAAATTAGGAAGAATCCCAGATGATTTAACATTGATGAATGGAACAAAAGTAAAGAAAGGTGATAGATTAACATTATTAGATAGTAATAATCCTGGAACATTAACAACAAATGGTAGTACTTTTGCAGCAGCTATTGGTGGTGGTGCAGGAGAGGATGCAGGAAATATCACAATTAACGGTGGTAATATTAAAGCTACTGGGCTTACTGCTGATAGTTTAAATAACGGTGGAGCTGGAATTGGTGGAGGAAGTAAAGGTTCTGGTGGAGATATTACAATTAATGGTGGTAATATTAGTGCCCAAGGATCATATCATGCTTCTGGAATTGGTGGGGGATATCATACAAGTTCTACACCAAGCTGTGCAGCATTATCTCCAGCAATCGTTTCATCAGGAACATATGGAGCCAAGAGTGGAAATATTACAATTAATGGTGGGATGACTAATTCAAAAGGTGGATCCCATGGAAATGCTTTTGGTGATGGATGTTCAGGATATACGACAAGTGATAATTTTAAGGTCATTGTTACAGGTGGAACAGTTATACCTACTTCAGTAGGAGGAAGTTATAGAGATTTAGGTGGTTCTAGAGCTAATGTTTATATTTTAGGTGGTTCACTTAAGGCGACAACATTCTCAAGTATGGGTGGAGCAGTAGCCTATGGAGATATGGAGCAAAAAACACAAGTTTTTATGACAAAAATCAATTTAAGCGGATATGATTTACCAAATATGTTAGTTGATAATATGAAAATATCAGTTAATGGGGTTGCATCTGATTATGGATTACCTTCATATACTGATAGTACAGGATCATTATATTTTTGGTTACCAAGTAGCACAGATGGTTCATCAACAGAAGTTAGAGTTGATGTAGATGTATTGAATAAAGATGGAGAAGTAGAGCCAATGGATTCATTCTTCGTTACTGATGCAACACAAGGATCTACATTAAAGCAATATGTAACATTTGATGTGGATACAAAAGATTTAACAGAAAGTCAACGACTTGTGAAAAAGTATGATGGTGTTGGTTTTTCAGGAGAACAACAAACAAAGTTCTTAGAAGCAATTTTAGGAGATGAGGGAGGCATAGAAGTTAGCCGTCCAAGTGGAGGAAAATTGCAAGATGTTACAAAAATGACAATACAATCACAACTCTTGAATGATAAGTTAGAACCAGTAGATGAAATTGTAACTGGAACAAGTGCAGGAGTAGGAAAATATCAGTTGATAATTACATCAACTGAATATGCAGAAATAGCAGGTTTTAAAGAAAGTTTTTGGGGACATAGATGTTATTATAAATATGCAGAAATTATTCCAGCAGATAGTAAGATAGAAATCACAGCAACACGTGAAGGAGAAAGTACAAGTGCAGATCAAAAAGTAACAATGGTAGCCAATGTTGCACCAGGAAAAGGTGAAGCAACAACATGTGGAGCACCAGCAGGAAAGGTACAGTTCTATATTAATGGAAAGAAGTATGGAGACCCAGTGGAACTTGTACCAAATGAAAAAGCAGGAGAAGATGGATATACACATAGTACTGCTCAAATCACATGGACACCAACAGATAATGGTGGAATTTACAGTGTAGATGATATTCAGGAAGTAACAGTAGAATACCTTGCAGGAGATGATACAAACTATACAGGAAGTAAAGCAGATCCAGTAAAATTTGTTGTCACACCAGTAGATCAAGGGAATGAAGATAAAGGAAAAACACCTATCAAAGTTACAGTGGAAGATAAAGAAGTTGCAGAAGATGAAGAGATTGAAAAAGTATATGGTGATGAAGATATCAAGATCGAGTTAACAGGAGGAGATACAGATATCAAGCCAGTATACAAATCATCAGATGAGAGTGTAGCGATAGTAGACAAAGATGGGAATATCATCATAGTTGGTATTGGAGAAGTTGAGATAACAGCAACAAGACCAGGGAATGGAGCATTTAATGAAGCAACACAAACAATTACATTGAATGTGACAAAAAGAAAAATAAGTGTAGAAAGTTTGGATATCTTAGACAAGATGTATGATGGAAATACAGATGCAAATGTTGATAGAGATACACTTGTTCTCACAGGAGTGAAAAAAGAAGATCTAGAAAAATTGAAGAAGGATTTAACAATCATTGCAAGATTTCCAAAAGAAGCAGTAGGGAAATATCCAGATGCAAGTGCAGATATCATATTGAGTCAAGAATTTTATGAAAAATATTATTTTGATGTAAAAACAAGAGCTGTTGATGATAGAATTACACTTGAAGATGAAGCAAGCATTAAAATTAGAAAGATAGATTAAAGTGATCAAAATGGAAACAAGATAAAAGTTGAAGAAATACCAAGACAAAAATATACAGGAAAAGAAATTGAACCACAAGTAGTCGTTAAAGATGGAGAAAAGATATTAAAAGAAGGAATAGATTATACAGTAGAGTATAGAAATAATATCGAAGCTGGAACAGCCACTGCTATCATCAAAGGAAAAGGAAACTATACATCACAGTTAGAAGCAGAATTCATTATTTATAAGATTAATATTGACACAGATGGAGATGGCAAACCAGATTTAAATGTAGATACAGATGGAGATGGAAAGCCAGATATCAATATTGATACAGATAATGATGGTAAGCCAGATATTAATATAGATACAGATAATGACGGTAAACCAGACATCAATATAGATACAGATGGAGACGATAAACCAGATATTAATATTGATACAGACAAAGATGGAAAACCAGATGTTAATATCGATACAAATGGAGATGGCAAACCAAACATCAATATAGATACAGATAAAGATGGAAAACCAGATGTTAATATCGATACAAATGGAGATGGAAAGCCAAATATCAATATAGATACAGATAATGATGGAAAGGCAGATATTAATATAGATACAGATAATGATGGAAAGCCAGATATCAATATCGATACAGATAATGATGGAAAAGCAGATATCAACATAGATACAAATGGAGATGGAAAACCAGATATTAATATTGATACAGATGGAGATTATATAGCAGATAAGAATATCGTTAAAACATTTGATGATACTTCAATAATGATACCATTGATTGTAGGGTCAGTATCATTAATAGGAATCCTTATCTTATTTATAAAAAGAAAAAATAATCAAAAATAAGAAAGCAAATATAATTAAAAAAAGCTTATCTTAAACAAGCTTTTGATCATGCAATATATATGATATAGAATATTTTTCTTCATTTATTTTGTGTGAATTTGAACTGGAAATATGGATAGAATCTATATTTCCTTTTTTATAATGTTTTAAAAAATACAAAATTTTATTAAATCATCTATTATTGTACTTTTCTTATTTTATATATTGTAATGTATATGATATAATAGTTTCCAATAATTGTGACAATGAGAGGAGAAAATCATGAATAAAAAATATATATTTTTTGATATAGATGAAACTTTAACAAATGACAATCCTGGAGGAATAGTGACTGAAAGTACAAAAAGAGCTTTAAGAAAACTAAAAGAAAATGGACATTTTGTTGCTATAGCAACAGGAAGAGCTAATCATTTTGCTATAGATTTTGCGAAAGAAAATGAAATTGAAAATATGGTTTGTGATGGTGGGAATGGTCTAACAATAAATTATAAACTTATTTCATTAGAGCCATTAGATTTTGATATATCTAATCAAATTATTGATGAATGTAGAGAAAAAGGAATTCCTTATTGTGTTGCTATTGATAATACACCTCTTTTGTATACAAACAGTCCAGTAAAATATGCGAATGATGAAATGAAATTTCAAGTCATAGAAGATATGAATTTAGATTTTCATAAGGTTGATCAAATTCTAAAGATTTTTATTTCATGTACACCAGAGGAAGAAAATAATATAGTGTCTATGCATCAATTAGGGTATATGCGTTATTTTCAAACAGGGTGTATTGTAGAACCTTTAGATAAATATAAAGGAATTATAAAAATGGTTGAGTATTTAAATGGAAATAAAGATGATATTGTTGTATTTGGTGATGGTAAAAATGATTTAAGTATGATGCAACAAGCACCTATTTCTATTGCTATGGGAAATGCTATTGATGAATTAAAAGATATAGCTACTTTTATTACGCATAGAAATGATGAAGATGGTATTGAGTATGCATGTCAGCATTTTGGTTGGATTGATTAATGAAAATGAATATTGTTGATAAATAAAAAGGGAATCTGTGTTACAAAGATTTTTGTTTCATAAAATTTGTGTTATAATAGAAAAGAAAGAAGGGAATTTTATGGAGTTAATTAATCAGACATTAATCATGTCATTTTTAGGAATTATTGCAGCAAGTTGTGTTGTTTTTCCAATACTCTTTCTTGTACAAAAACATAAACAACATAAAAAATTAATAGAAACTTTAAAGGAAATAGAAAAGAAATTAATAAAGCCATCCTAAAAAATGAGCTTAAGAGAGTTATGATAAGTGACTCTTTTTCTTTTCGATAAAATCAGTGATAAGTTGAAGAAATTGTTTTTGATGGAGTGAATCCATACGTTCAGGATGCCATTGTACAGCAAGAATTTGATTGTTTTCAATACCCTCAATCAATCCATCTACACTTATGGCATTGATTTTGAATAATGGAGAAACACTTTTAATATTTTGATGATGTAATGAATTTGTTTGAATAGTTGTAGGAAAATATTGTGATAATAAAGTATGAGGTTGTATATTTATATCATGTGTATCATGAGAATGATTAATAGTTGTTTTATAAAGTGATGGAATATCTTGAATCAGTGTTCCATGAAAGAAAACATTAATAACTTGAATACCTCTACAAATCCCAATAATAGGTTTATGGGCTTTATAAAATTGATGGAACAAAGCAAAATCCATTGCTTCAATATCTTTATCTTCTAATTGAGTAGAACAATGTTTGTCTTGATGAAAGTAGATAGGATTAATGTCATTTCCTCCACATATGAGCAAAGCATCATTTCTATTAACAATATCTTTATATTGGTGATGATTTCTTGGTATAACCAATTCAATTTGAAAAGCAGAAAGAAATTGTAAATAAGTTTGATTGACAAAGTATGTCATATGATCATCTTTTTTTCTTATAGTTAGTGCAATTTTTAACATATTTACTCCTTTAATTATTGATAATTTATAAAAAAAGTTTATACTATATATATGTTTATAAAAGGAAAATTTGACTTTTTATTGTATTTATATTAATATTGAAAGAAATTAAAAATAAGGAGATAATTTATAAGTGGACCCGAATCAGATAGTTATGATAGTATTATTTATTTTATTAATTGGAATGTCAGCATTTTTTTCTATGAGTGAGACAGCATTTATGTCAGTTAATAAAATTAGAATTAGAACATTAGCAGAAGAAGATAATAAAAAAGCTAAAATCGTAGATCGTTTATTAAATGATCAAGATCGTTTATTGAGTTCTATATTAGTAGGAAATAACTTAGTTAACATTGCAGCTTCATCGCTTACAACTTCATTTGTAATTTCATTATTTGGAAATGAAGGAACTGGAGTGGCGATTGCAACAGGATTTGTCACTTTAATGATATTAATCTTTGGTGAAATCACACCAAAATCATTAGCAACAAAAAATGCTGAAAAGATTACTTTTGCGGTATGTGGTTTTATTCGTGTGCTTTGTTTTATTTGCATACCTGTTGTTAAGGTTTTGAATATCTTTTCTCATGTTATTATTCGCTTGTTTGGTGGTGACATGGATAATGGACCAACACTTACAGAAGAAGATTTAAAAACGATTGTGACTGTTTCTCATGAGGAAGGAGTCTTAGAAGACGAAGAAAAAGAAATGATTCATAATGTGTTTGAGTTTGGAGAAACTGAAATTAAGGAAATCATGACTCCACGTATTCATGTTGTCAGTGTGCCTGAGGATGTCACATATAATGAGTTGATGAGCATATTGCGAGAATGTCAATTTTCTCGTATTCCTGTTCATGCTGAATCTTATGATGAAATTATCGGCGTTTTACACATTAAAGATTTAATGCTTAGTAAAGTCGTGAAATCTAAATTTGATGTCAAAGATTTTATGCGTGAGACTTATGTTGTTTATGAGTTTAATCAAATCTCTGATGTATTTGAGTCTATGCGTAAAGACCATACATCATTAGCAATTGTGTTAGATGAATATGGTGTTATGAGTGGTATTGTAACATTAGAAGATATTGTTGAAGAGATTGTTGGTGAAATTGATGATGAATATGATGAAGTAGAAACATCAATTGTTAATCTTGGAAATGGTAAATATTTAATAGATGGTAGTTTGAATATTGATGAAGTGAATGAAGAATGTGAAACATCTTTTGAATCAGAAGATTTTGAATCTATCGGTGGATTGGTTTTAGGACAATGTAATGGAAGTCCTGAATTAAATCAGGTTTTAAAGATTGATAATGCATTACTTACAATTAAACAAATTCATAAGAATAGAATTGTTCAGTTAGAATTAGAGATTTTAATTGATAGTGACAAGGAAGATGAAGAGGAAAAACATGATTAATGTTTTTCCCTTTGTTATATAGGTAGGATGAAAAGGAGAAAATGTATGAGAAAAGAAAAAGTAGAGATTAAAAAGTTAGGTATTAATGGTGAAGGAATTGGATATGTCCAAAAAAAGATTTGTTTTATTGAAAATGCATTACCTGGTGAAATTGTAGAAATTGAAATTGTTGAAGAAAATAGAAAATATTTAAAAGGAAAAGTCGTAGGGTATGTTCAAAAATCTTCTCAACGTGTTTCTTCTATGTGTAAGGAAAATAAGTTTTGTCAAGGTTGTTCATTGTTGAATTTAAATTATAAAGGCCATTTAGATTTTAAAAAGAATCTTATTTTTGATGCTTTAAGAAAACATAGTGAATTGAATGTAGGAAAAATGCCTGTTCAAAATGTTATAGGTGCATCAAAAACAAAAGGATATAAGAAGGTTGTTGGTTTACCTGTTGCTTATTTTAATGGTAAGGTTTGTGTAGGTATTTATCAAAGAGGGACAAAGTATTTAACTTTTATGAATAATTGTGCAATGCAAGATCCATTGATCAATGAAGTGTTAGTAAAAATTGAGAATATTTTAAATAAACATAAAGTTAGAGATTATAATGATAAAATAAAAAAAGGGTTACGTTTTATTAAAATGAGAAATATTGATGGAGCTATTCAAGTTTTATTTGTTACTGGAACAAATGGAATTAAAGAAGAAGCAACAAAAGAAATTTCACTTCTTGATGAAGTGAAGAGTATATTTTGGACTGTTAATACTTCAAGATATCAAGATTTTGAATTACAAGGCTATAAGAAAATTTATGGGCAATCAACATTACCATATCAAGCTTTTGATCAACAGTATGTTTATTCAATGAAATCTGATTTTCCTGTTCATCCTGAAATGGAGTTAAAAAAATTAGAAATTATTAAATCATTTATTCCAACAAATGCAAGTGTTTTATCTTTGCACTGTGGAATTGGTTTAATGGAGCTTTCTATGAATAATGATATTGTGGCTATTGATGAAAAGAATTATCATATAAAAGATGCAAAGGATAATGCAAAGTTTTTACATAGGGAAAACATTCAATTTATTTGTAAAAATGTGGAAGAAGCAATGATAAGTCAATGTAAAAAACGTACTTTTGATTATGTTGTTGTGCATTCAGGTGAGTTAACACCATCTATTCAACAAAGTTTGATTTTATCTAAAGTGAAAGATGTCATTTATGTCAGTGATCATCCTTCTTCTATGGCAAAAGATTTAGATGCAGTAAATAACTATTATGATGTTGAAACGATGATTCCATTAGATATGTATCCTAATACTGCAAAAGTAGAAGTTATTGTAAAATTACATAGAAAATAATGAAAGAATGCGACTTATGAAAGTTGCATTTTTATATTATTTTATGTAATAAATTTTTGTCGAAGATATAAAAATTTATCTTTTTTGACAAATGCATAAATTCAATTTTTATTGTTTCCAAAATAATAAATTGATGTTATAATGTTTTGGTAATTAAAGATATGGAGGGATATAATGTCAATTTTATCTGGAAAAGGAAAAGCGAAATTAGACGGACAAAAAGGTTTAACAAAAGATAAACCAATATTGTCTATCGAAGCACCTGATGTTGTTTATATTCCCTTAGTTTTAGGGATGGCTACTGACTTTGATGTGCATGTCAAAGAAGGAGACCATGTGTGTATTGGAACAAAACTTGCAACTCGTCAAAGTATGTATGTACCAATATATTCATCTGTTTCTGGAACAGTTAAGGGAATAGAAAAACGTATGCATGCTTCAAAGAGATTACAAAATCATATTGTGATTGAAAATGATCATAAGAATGAAAGAGTAAAAGCTTATGAAGTGAAAAACCCTGATAATATGAGTCAGGAAGACGTTTTTAATGCTATTAAGGAATTAGGAATTGTAGGTTTAGGGGGATCAGGATTCCCAACTTATATTAAATATTCTAAATCTGATGGAATTGAAACAGTGTTAATCAATGGTGTTGAATGTGAACCATTCTTAACAAGTGACCATTTGGCTATGAAACGTGATATTAAAGCGTTATTTGATGGTACACAATATTTAATGAAAGCTGCTGGGGCTAAGAATGCAATCATTGCAATTAAAGAACATAAACCTGATTTATGGGAATTATTAGTTGAAGAAGCTAAAAATTATAGTGACATTGAACCAAGAGAAGTTCCTGATCGTTATCCAATGGGATGGGAAAGAGTTTTGGTTGAAACTGTATTTAAAAAGGAATATGATGTATTACCTGCTGAAATTGGTGTAGTTGTGAACAATTCATCAACTGCAATCGCTTTATCAAAAGGTATTAGAAAAGGTGAACCTATTACTCACCGTGTTGTTACTTTCTCAGGAAATGGAATTAAAAATCCACAAAATGTTGAAGTGGCAATTGGAACACCAGTTAACTATATTGTAGAAAAAATTGGTGGATATATTGATGAAGAATGTGATGGATTCTTACTTGGTGGTGGACCAATGATGGGAAAATCAGTAATGAATGATACATTTGTTATTTATTCTCATAATAATGCAATCACTGTATTAAAGAAAGAAAACATTAAACCTTTACCATGTTTAAAATGTGGTGAATGTACTTTACATTGTCCAGCTCATTTACAACCTGTTCGTATTATGCAGGCTGAAAAAGGAGCAAATGTTGAATTGATTGAAAAATTAGAAGCAAGTCGTTGTGT
This sequence comes from uncultured Erysipelotrichales bacterium, assembly GCA_910586805.1. Lineage (GTDB taxonomy): Bacteria > Bacillota_I > Bacilli_A > Erysipelotrichales > Coprobacillaceae > MGBC140090. Next base: position 10,750 of record CAJUJC010000034.1, read on the forward strand.
TGAATGTGGTATGTGTACTTATATTTGTCCAAGTAAGATTGAGGTAACAGATATGGTAGCAAAAGCAAAACGTCGTTTACAATTAGCACAAAGAAAAAAAGGGTAGAGGGAGGAGTTTATTATGAAGATTACATTACAAAGAACATCGCCAAATTATAGACAAAAACTCTCTACACATCGTATTATGGGAGATTTAACAATCGGTTTATTGGTGATTGTTGCTTATTCATTATTTTATCAATTTACAAATAATGGTAGCGATTATGGTATTCAAGCTGCCTTGATTTATGGTGTGTCTATTGCAGTTGCTCTTATTACTGAAGTTGTATGGGCTGTTATTCATAAATCAGATATTTTAGAACATATTAAAAATAGTTTCCCATTGGTAACATCAATTATTTTTGCATTGACATTACCAATTGGTACACCATTATATGTTGTTGCAATTGGTTCATTCATTGCTATTTTCTTTGGAAAATTAGTATATGGTGGATTTGGTTTCAACATTTTTAACCCTGCATTAGTAGGACGTGTTGTTGTTCATTTGGCGTTTGGAGGTTTATTAACAACAACTTTAT
>CAJUJC010000034.1:11337-18569 GCA_910586805.1 uncultured Erysipelotrichales bacterium
AACTTTATCTACTGGTAGCGACTTAGCAACAAAAGCAACACCTGCAGCAATGCTAGCAGCTACAAAATGGATGGGTGGAGATGCTAGTGCATTCTCATATACATTAATGGATTTATTCTTAGGTAACCGTGGTGGAGCTTTGGGAGAAACTTGTATTTGGATTATTTTAGTTGTTGGAGTATTATCGGCAATTAGAAGAGTCTTTGATTGGAGAATTCCTGTTGCTTATTTAGGAACAGTTGTTATTCTTGCAGAAGTTTATGCATTAATGAATGGTTTAGATGTATTAACTTATCCATTAATTCATTTATGTATTGGTGGAGTTGTGTTTGGTGCTGTTATTATGGCAACTGACCCTGTTACATCACCAACAAGTCCTTTAGGGAAAATTTTGTTTGGTATTGGTTTAGGGTTCTTAACTATGATTATTCGTTTAAAAGCGAATTATCCTGAAGGTGTATTATTCTCAATTTTAATGATGAATATGTTAACTCCATGGATTGATTCATTAGTTTTAGGAAGAACACATAAAAATACAATGAAACAATGGGCAATTATTGGGTTAAGTTTAATTGTTTCAGCAGGATGCGTTTACGGTGCTGGTACAAGTATCCAAAATCAAATTGCGATTGAAAAACAAAAAGCTGAAGAAGCTGCTAAAAAAGCAGAAGAAGCAGCAAAAAGAAAAGCTGAAGAAGAAGCAAATTCATTTAACTGGAAAGTTCTTTCAACTAAAGGAAATACTTATACAATGGAAACTGAAGGTTATATGAGTGATAACAATAAATTAAAAACTGAAGTGACTATTAATGGTGATAAGATTACTGTTAAAGTTTTAGAATCAGCAGGAGAAACTGAATACTATGGTGCTGACTTAATTAAAGGTATTGGTTCAGGAAAGATGAAAGAATTCTATGATAAATTCTTGAATGCTGAATTTACAACTGCTGATATTGAAGGTGTAGATACTTCAACAGGTGCGACAATGACTACGAAAGGTCTTGTTAATGCTATTAAAGGTGCTATTGCTGTATCACAAATGGAAATTAACGGAAATAGTTATACAGTAACTACTGAAGGTTACATGAGTGATAACAATAAGTTAAAAACACAAGTCACTATCAATGGTGATAAGATTACTGTTAAAGTTTTAGAATCAGCAGGAGAAACTGAATACTATGGTGCTGACTTAATTAAAGGTATTGGTTCAGGAAAGATGAAAGAATTCTATGATAAATTCTTGAATGCTGAATTTACAGCTGCTGATATTGAAGGTGTAGATACTTCAACAGGTGCTACAATGACAACGAAAGGAATTGTATCTGCAATTAGACAAGCAATTGCAGCTGCAAAATAGGAGGTAATTGATATGAAAATTTTAAAATTAACTCTATTTCTTGCGATTGTGGCAGGACTTTCAGGAGCAGCATTATCATTTGTATTTGATATGACTGATCCAATTATTCAAGAACAAAAAATTGCAAGTGAAAGAGAAAACTTAGTGAAAATTTATGCTTCAGCAGAATTTGTTGCTGTTGAAGATACTGATACTTCAAAATATCCTTCAATTCAAGGGATTTATGAAGCTAAAGGTTTAGGATATGTTTATAAATGTAGTGTAAAAGGATATGGTGGACCAGTTGTTTACTTAGTTGCATTAGATAACGATGGAACTTATAAAGGGTTTGAAGTTATTGATTGTAGCAATGAAACAAAAGGATTTGGTTCAAAAGTTGCTGAACAACCATTTAAAGATAGTGTTGTAGGAAAGAACATCGGTGATCCTGTTGATACTATTACTGGAGCAACTGTAACTTCCGGACCTGTTGTTGCAGGTATTGAAGAAGCATCTGCTCATTATGAAGAAAATTTTAAATAAGGAGGAAACATAGATGAAAAAAATAGATATTTTCAAAAAAGGTTTATTTGTTGAAAACCCAGTATTTGTCTTATTGTTAGGTCTATGTTCTGCCTTAGCAATTACGACAACATTAACAAATGCAGTTGGTATGGGAATGGCTGTTATTTGTGTTTTGATTATGAGTAATCTTATTATTTCTTTACTTAGAAATATTATTCCTAATGAAATTAGAATTCCTGTATTTATCGTTATTATTGCAACATTGGTTAAATGTGTACAAATGTTAATGAATGCATATACTCCTGCTTTATATGAATCTTTAGGAGTTTTCATTCCATTAATTGTTGTTAACTGTATTATTTTAGGTAGAGCTGAAAGCTTTGCTTCAAAGAATGGTGTATTTGATTCTTTATTAGATGCTTTAGGAATGGGTATTGGTTATACATTTGCTGTTATTGCAATGTCATTCTTTAGAGAATTAATTGGAACTGGTGGATTATCTTTATACAATCCATTTGATGCAAGTCAAGTGATTTTTGAAGTCAAGATTTTTGCTGATTATGCAATTTCATTATTTACACAACCTGCTGGAGCGTTTATAACTATGGGTTGTATCCTTGCTTTTGTCCAATTCTTAAATATTAGAAAAGCAAATAAAGCAAAGAAAGCGGAGGTAAAATAGTATGGAATTAGTCAGTTTATTTATTGGATTAACTTTTGTTAATAACGTTGTATTAAGTAAGTTCTATGCTGTTTGTCCTTTGTTAGGTGTTTCTAAAAAACCTAAAAATGCATTGAACATGGGACATGCTGTTACATTTGTTATCTTTGTTGCTTCAATCGTGACATATGCTTTATATCATTTCGTATTAAAACCTTTAGAAATTCAATACTTAGATTTAATTACATTTATCTTAGTTATTGCATCTTTAGTACAATTTGTCGAAATGTTCTTAAAGAAATTTAGTCCAGATATATATAAAGCAATGGGTGTATATTTACCTTTGATTACAACAAACTGTGCTGTATTAGGGGTAGCATTAGATAATATCAGTGCTGGATACAGTTTTATACAAGCAGCAGTTGCTGGTATTGCTGTACCTGTAGGATTTACAATTGTTATTTATATCTATGCAACAATTAGAGAAAGATTAGAGATTGCTAATGTTCCTGCAAGTTTTAAAGGAACTCCAATTGCATTGATTACAGCTGGTATTATGGCTTGTGCAATCGCTGGAATCGCAGGTCTTGTTTAATGAGCATAAATGCAATCGTATGGATGGCTTTGCTTATAGCTGTCTTTGTCGGAACATATTTATTAAATATAAACACTCCAAAACCTGAGGGGTGTGAAGATATGAGTGAATGTAGTGGATGTAATAATATTGCATGTAGTCATCATTCAGCTCATCATGAGGAGGAAAAATAAACAATGAATATTAGTGCTGTATTAGCTTTACTTGTTATTGGTGGAGCTTTGGGATTACTTTTAGGAGTTGCTAATATGTATCTTGTTGTTGAAGAAGATAACCGTGTTACTGAAGTAACAGGAATGTTACCAGGTGCGAACTGTGGTGGATGTGGTTATCCTGGATGTTCTGGGTTTGCTAATGCTTTAGTTGAAGGTGGAGCAAAAAAAGTTTCTGCTTGTGCAGTAAGTAATGCTGAAACAAGAGAAAAAATTGCTGCTTACTTAAATGAAACACCTGGACCAGATGGAACAACTGTAAAAGTAACTGTTTAAAAAACGAGGAGGTTGATATCAGCCTCTTTTTTGTATAAATTTTTTTAAAAATATCATAATAAATGTGGAGATGATAAATATGCATTTATATAAGAATGATCATGAAAATTTTTTTATTCAATTAGATTCAACAAATTTTAAGCAAGGTGAATTTAAAAGAATCAATGTTGAAGAGCATGAGGGTGCTGTTGATAAACACACACCTTTAATTTCCAAAGAAGGAAAGCAAGTAAAAGTGAAAATTGGAGACATTATGCATCCAATGACTGCTGAACATCATATAACAATGATTTTTTTAAAAACAAAACAAGGTGGACAATATAAAATGTTATCTTATTTAGATACGCCTGTTGTTACATTTGAGTTAAGTGATGGAGATATTCCTATAGAAGTTTACGGATATTGTAATTTACATGGTTTATGGAAAGAAAGTTTTTAGAACATACTATTGTATGTTCTTTTTTATTTTGATAGAATGTGGATGGGTGATACAATATATGGAATTATTAACATTAAAGCAATTTGATGAGGTTTATCAATTATTTGAAGAAGCTTTTATTCCTGCTGAACTTCGTCCTTATGATAGGATGAAAGATTTATTTAGTAAAAATGAATTTAAGATTTATATTTTAAAGGAAAAAGTAAAGATTATTGGTGCAATGATTGCTTGGGAATTTGATGATTATATTTATTTAGAGAATTTTGCTGTTGACTCTTCTTTAAGGGGAAATGGAATAGGAGGCACAATTCTTGAATATATGAAAAAAGTATACCATAATAAAACAATTGTTTTAGAAGTTGAAGAACCTGTTGATGATTTGACATTAAGAAGAATTGAATTTTATAAAAGGCATCAATGGGTATTAAATGATTATCATTTTATCCAACCTTTATTAAGAGAGAATGTAGATGATGTTCATTTAATGTTAATGAGTTATCCATGTATTTTAAATCATCAACAATGTGATAAAATAAAAGATGAATTAACAAGAAAGGTATATAAACAAAAATGAGAGAGTTAGAGGAAAGAATTATTAAAGATGGCTCTATCAATCCAGGAAATGTATTAAAAGTAGATTCTTTTTTGAATCATCAAATTGATATACGTTTTTTAGAAACTTTAGGTGAAGAATTTAAAAGACGTTTTGATGGAAAAAACATAACAAAGATTTTAACGATTGAAGCAAGTGGTATTGGTGTTGCATCAATAACATCAAAATATTTTGATTATCCACCAGTCGTTTTTGCTAAAAAATCAAAAACATCAAATATTTCTAATGATGTTTATAAAAGTAGTGTTCATTCTTATACACATAATGAAACAAATCATATTATAGTATCCAAACAATATTTACATAAAGATGATTATGTGTTGATTATTGATGACTTTTTAGCCAATGGATGTGCTGTTTTAGGATTAATAGATTTGATAAAGCAGGCTGGTGCTCATGTTGCTGGCATTGGTATTGTGATTGAAAAAGGGTATCAGGAAGGTGGGCAATTGATTAGAGAACAAGGTTATCATTTGGAATCTTTAGCAATTATTAAAAGTATGGATGGAGATACTGGAAATATCCAGTTTGTAAATAATGATGAATAAAGCATATTGTCCATTTTGTGGAAAAGAAATTCATTCAAATGATCATTTTTGTTCGTATTGTGGTAATAAAATGGAATTATCACAAAAGTATTGTCAAAATTGTGGAACACAAATTGATGAATATACACTAACATGTCCAAAATGTGGTTATGAGATTCCATCTATTCCTATAAAACAGCATATTAAAAAGTCAAAAGTAGTAGCAGGATTGTTAGGTATTTTTTTAGGTGGTTTGGGAATACATAATTTTTATTTAGGTTATTCCTCTAAAGGATTTTTTCAAGTTGTATTATTTGTATTTGGTTTGTTTACATTTGGATTGACGATATTTATATCAAGTTTATGGGGATTCATTGAAGGGATTATGATTTTTAGTGGATATATTGATAGAGATGGCGATGGACATTTGTTAGAATAAGAGGATATATAGATAAAAGATGATTATATGGAAATGAGAGGGAAGTTATGACAAAGATAGTAAAATTTGGTGGGTCATCATTAGCTGATGCAACTCAATTTAAAAAGGTTTATGATATTATAAAAGCAGATCCTACAAGAAGGTTCGTTGTACCAAGTGCACCTGGTAAAAGATTTGCAGAAGATACTAAGGTGACTGATTTATTATATAAAGCTTATTATGCAAAAACACAAAATGAGTTTAATATGACATTTGAAGAAATTAAATCAAGATATCAGGATATTATTGATGGATTGAATTTGAATATTTCTTTGGATACTGATTTTATAGAAATACAAAAGAATTTTGAAAAACAAGTGGGTATTGATTATGCAGCGAGCCGTGGAGAGTATCTCAATGGTAAGTTATTGGCAAATTATTTGGGATTTGAATTTATTGATGCAAAAGATGTGATTTTTATTGATGCTCATGGTAATTACGATATCAAGAAAACTGATCCAATATTGTCAAAGACATTAATGGAAGTTGAATATGCTGTTATTCCTGGTTTTTATGGTTCATTGAATGATGGAAGTGGAAACATTAAGACATTCTCTAGAGGTGGTTCTGATGTGACAGGTTCTATTGTTGCTAAAAATGGGAAAGTAGATTTATATGAAAATTGGACAGATGTTTCAGGATTTTTAATTGCTGATCCTAGAATTGTTAAAAAACCTGATGTTATTGAAACAATTACATATAAGGAATTAAGAGAGTTATCTTATATGGGAGCTTCTGTTTTGCATGAAAATTCAGTATTCCCAGTAAGAAAAGAAGGTATTCCAATCAATATAAAAAATACAAACAAACCTGAAGATCCTGGAACATTAATTGTAGAAAGTACTTGTCATAAACCAACACATGTTATCACAGGTATTGCAGGTACAAAGGGATTTGCGACTGTTATGATTGAAAAAGATATGATGAACTCTGAAATTGGATTTGGTCGTAAAGTATTACAGGTTTTTGAAGATCATGATTTATCTTTTGAACACATGCCTTCAGGTATCGATACTATGACAATTATCGTGAATACAGCCGAATTCATTTTTAAAGAACAAGATATTTTAGCAGGGATCCATAGAGCTGTACATCCTGATTCTATAGTTTTGGAATCTGATTTAGCATTAATTGCTGTTGTAGGTAGAGGTATGAAAGCAAGTCGAGGAACAGCAGCAAGAATTTTCCAAGCTCTTGCGAAAGAAAATATTAATATTAAAATGATTGATCAGGGATCAAGTGAGTTAAATATTATTGTAGGTGTTCGTAATTGTTATTTTAATCAAGCCATTAAAGCTATTTATAATGAATTTATTTTAAATGATAAATAAAAAGAAGATTGAATAATTTGATTATAGGTCAATCAAATTATCAATCTTTTTTATATATAATACATATATTTCTTCATCATTATTCATACTTGTTTTTATCATCAAATTTCATATAATTCTCTTATTTGTTGATACATTGACTATGATAAAATTGAAAAATAATTTTTAAGAATATGTTTTCGTTATGAAAATATGATATGATAGATATGAGGTGATTAACTATTGTAAATCAAGTACTT
>CAJUJC010000035.1 GCA_910586805.1 uncultured Erysipelotrichales bacterium
AATCAATAGCTTCATACAAATATAACCATTCACTTGTATAACCTGGTGAAGGTAAAAACTTTGTAATCAATTTCATATCTTTTGCACGATTATTTGTTTCTTCTTCTAATTCACGAAATGCACAATCCATTGTATCTTCGTCTTTTTCAAGCTTTCCAGCTGGTATTTCTAAGGTCTCAATTCTATTGGGATATCTAAACTGTTTCACTAAAATGATTTGATTATTTTTAATTGCAAGAATGCAAACTCCACCATGATGATAAACAACTTCCCTATAAGCATGTTGACCATCAATCAGTTCAACTTCTTCCTTTGTCACTGTCATGATTTTACCATCATAAATCACTTCTCTTTTTAATTCCTTTTCCATTTTCATCAGCTCCTAAAAATATTATAACATAAAAAGGAAGTCTGCGGGGGAGCATCTTCCTTTTTTTTGCTATTATTTACACATTCGGGTGATAATAGGGGGGGTATGATTAAGTGATTAACACTTAACATATCCTATTATATCAAATATTTTATTGTTGTAAAGGCTTTCATAACTTTTTTGTATATTTTTATCATAAGTTTTTGTATAATAGAAGCAGGTGATAATGATGAAGACATTAATAATAGATGAAAATCATGCGAATCAAAGAATTGATAAATATTTAAAGAAACTTTTATGTCAGGCTCCTGAACAAATGATTTATAAAATGTTAAGAAAAAAAGATGTGAAAGTGAATGGGATAAGAGTTAAAGAAAACTACATATTAAAAGAAAATGATGAAGTTTCTTTGTTTTTATATGAAGATCGTTTTTTAGAATATACAAAACCTCAAACAATTTATGAACTAAAAATAGAATTTGATGTTTTATATGAAGATGATAAGATATTGATTGTTAATAAACCAGCAGGATTGCTTATTCATGAAGATATCAATGAAGATATGAATACATTATCTAATCAGGTTTTAACTTATCTTTATCAAAAAGGAGAATATAATCCTTATGAATCATTGGGGTTTGTTCCTGGACCTGTTCATCGTTTGGATAGAAATACAAGTGGGATTGTTATTTTTGGAAAAACAATGAGAGCTTTACAAGATCTTAATGAAATGATGAAAAAACGTCATTGTATTGAAAAAACTTACTTAACAATATGTAAGGGACATATGAAATCTCAAGAACTTATAGGCTATATGAAAAAAGAAAGTGACCAGTCTTTAGTCAAAGTTGTTTCTAAAAATACACCAAATGCATTGATGATGCATACTCTTGTTGAGAATATAAAAAGTAATCAGAATTATTCTTTATTAAGAGTAAAATTAATAACTGGGCGTACACATCAAATACGTGTTCATTTGGCAAGTGTAGGACATCCTGTCATTGGTGATAGTAAGTATGGGGACTTTGAACTCAATAAAGTGATAAAAAAGGATTATCATTTGAATCATCAGTTTTTACATGCTTATCAAATTCAATTTATAAAGCCAATTGGATGTTTAAAATATCTACAAGATAAGAAGATTATTTGCCCATTACCATTCCTTTTGGAAAAAATAAAAAGAGAAATTTTTAATGAAAATCAACTTTGAAAGTCATTATATTTATTGTATAATAAAACTATATATAGAGAGGAGAACTTATAATAATGAAATACTATATTGGAATTGATTTAGGTGGAACAAATGTTCGTACTTTATTGGTTGATGAAAAGGGTACATCTTATAGTGAAGTGAAAGATGCTACTGAAAGAGAAAATGGTCCTGATTATGTATGTGCAAAAATCATTAGACAAATTGAAAGTATTGATTACACTGTTTGTGGAGGAATTGAAAATGTTCAAGGTATTGGTATTGGAGTACCTGGTCCAGTTGATACTGTAAATGGTGTTATGATTATGGCAACAAACTTACCAGGGTTTGAACAATATCCTATTTGTGAAAAATTATCTTCAAGATTTAATTTACCTGTATTTATTGATAATGATGCTAATGTTGCTGGATTAGCTGAAGCGTTACTTGGTGCTGGTAAAGGAAAACCATCTTGTTATTATGTTACAATTTCAACTGGAATTGGTGGTGCTTTGGTTGTTGATGGTAAACTTGTATCAGGTGGTAGAGGTCATGCTGGAGAAGTTGGAAATATTATTGTTAAGAATAATGGATATAAATTTGGTGGTTTAAATCCAGGTGCTATTGAAGGTGAAGCAAGCGGAACTGCTATTACACGTAAAGGGAAAGAAATTTTAGGTGATGATAAAGTTGCTCATGCTGGTGATGTGTTTAGACTTGCTGATGAAGGCGATGTTAAGGCTCAGGGTATTGTTGATGAAGTGATTAGTGAATGGGCTACTTTATTTGCAAATATTGCTCATACTGTTGATCCTCACTGCTTTGTATTAGGTGGTGGCGTTATGAAATCTAAGAAATATTTCCTAACAAAATTAGAAGAACAATTTAATGCTAAGATTCATGTTGGTATGAGAGGTTTTATTCCTTTACTTGAAACTGAATTAGAAGATTGTGGTGCTATTGGTGCGGCAATGTTACCTATGTCAAGAATGAAATAATATTATAAAGGGATTGATTTTAAATTCAATCTCTTTTTATCTATAAAAAAATAAGAAATACGATATTTGTGTAGGCATTATTAAAAATAAAGTTATTCAATATGTTAAGATGATGATACATAAATTGAGCATTTAATTGAAATGATGAAACAAGTAAAGTTTAGAAATAATTTATGTAAGAGAAAATATAATTTTATTTGTATCTATAAATGAACACCTGTTTGAGATAGGTGTTTTTGGATGGTAAAAAAGAGTAGTTTTTTCAGTCGTTTAGTGATAGAATAGGCTTGATAAAAGAAAGGGGAAGGGAATATGAGTCAAAGAGTTGTATTAGGATTAAGTGGAGGAGTAGATAGTGCAGTTGCAGCATATTTATTAAAAAAACAAGGTTATGAGGTTATTGCAGTGTTTATGCGTAATTGGGACTCTTCTTTAAATAATGATATTTTAGGGAATCCAACCAATGATAATGATATATGTCCCCAAGAAATGGATTATAATGATGCAAAGAAAGTTGCTGAGCATTTAGGAATAGAATTAAGACGTGTTGATTTTATTAAAGAATATTGGGATCATGTGTTTACATATTTCTTAGAAGAATATGCAAAAGGAAGAACACCTAATCCTGATATTTTATGTAATAAACATATAAAATTTAAAGCATTTTTAGACTATGCGAAGTCTATTGATGCTGATTATATAGCAACAGGACATTATGCAAGAGTGGAACATCATCATGGGCATGATTCTATAATGTTAAGAGGTGTAGATGGAAATAAAGATCAAACATATTTCTTGTGTCAGCTAAATCAAAAGCAATTACAGGCATCTTTGTTTCCGGTTGGTGAACTCACAAAACCTGAAGTAAGACAAATCGCTATTGATTTAAATTTACCAGTTGCTCATAAAAAAGATAGTACAGGTATTTGTTTTATTGGTGAAAGAGATTTTAGAGAGTTTTTGAAAAACTATATTCCAGCCAAAGTTGGTCAAATGGTAGATATTGAAACAGGTAAAGTTGTAGGAAATCATCAAGGAATTATGTATTACACAATTGGTCAAAGAAAAGGTTTGAATATTGGTGGACCAGGAGATGCATGGTTTGTTGTAGGAAAAGAGTATAATAAAAATGTTTTATATGTATGTCAAGGTGATCAAAATCAATGGTTAATGAGTGAAGGGGCTTTGATTACTGATGTGAATTGGGTTGGTAGTATAAAACCTCAAGGTGATTTGAAGTGTACAGCAAAGTTTAGATATAGACAAAAAGATAATGATGTCTCTATTCGTTTTATTGATGAAACGACTTTATTTGTAACATTTGATCAACCTATTAAAGCAGTAACTCCTGGACAAGCTGCCGTTTTTTATGATAGAGATGTGTGTTTAGGAGGAGGAACGATTGAAAAAGTTTATAAAGATGATAAGGAGATTACATATTTATAATGATTGAATATACTGGGATTATTAAACATGTACGTTTTTATAGTGAAGATACAAAATTTATAGTATGTGTCATGGATGTAGAAGAGGAAACAAAAGATATTCTTGTAACTGGGAATATGAGCTATGTAAATCCTCAAGATAAATATCGTATTACAGGTGAATATGTTAATCATCCTAAATATGGAAAACAGTTTCAAATTCATTCTTATCAGATTATATTAGCGGATGATGAAAGTGAAATCATTCGCTATTTGTCTAGTTCATTGTTTAAAGGAATAGGGGAAAAACAAGCAACTGCTATTGTGGAAAGTCTTGGAAAAGATGCTCTTACAAAGATAAAAGAAGATAAACATGTGTTAGATCATGTGAGAGGTATGAATGAAAAAAAACGTGATGTGATTTATGAAGTCTTATCTTCACAGGATTTTGATCAAGAAGTCTTATCATTTTTTATGGGATATGGAATGAGTACAAAACACTTGGCTTTGATTCAAGCTGTTTATCAGGAAAAGACTTTAGAAGTTTTACAAGATAATCCTTATCAATTGATTGAGGATATAGATGGAATTGGTTTTAAAACTGCTGATACGCTTGCTATGAAAATAGGTATTGATCCTATGGATGAACATCGTATACAGGCAGCTATTGTCTATTCTTTAAAAGAAGCTTGTTTTCAAGATGGAAGTACATATCAGGAATTTGAGCGTATCTGGTTTCATTTCCATCGTTTTATTCCTCAAATGTCAAAGGAAGATTTTGAAAATTGTTTGCAAGATGTGATTGATGAAAGAAAGATTATTCAGGATGTTGAAAAATATTATCCTTATGATTTATATGAAAGCGAACAGGTGATTTCACAAACTATTTCTCGATGGTTAGATTCATCACTTTATACATATGATGAAGAAGAAGTCCATATTTTGTTAGATCAATTACAAGAACAACTGTCTATTGAATATGATGATTTACAAAAAGAAGCCATTTCTTTGTTTTTAGAACAATCAATTATGATTTTAACAGGAGGACCGGGAACAGGAAAAACAACAATTGTAGAAGCTATTGTGAAATTATATATGCAACTTAATCCTGATCAAACAATTGCGTTGGTTGCACCAACAGGAAGAGCTTCTAAAAGATTAAGTGAAGTCACAGGGATTGAAGCTTGTACAATCCATAGATTATTAAAGTGGGATTTACATACCAATACATTTGCAATCAATGCCAGTTATCCTTTAGATGTTGATTTATTAGTTGTTGATGAGTTTTCAATGGTAGATACATTATTATTTTCTCATTTGTTAGAAGCTTCAAGTAAAGTTAGCAAAATTTTATTAATTGGCGATGACCAACAATTACCTTCTGTTGCTCCTGGTCATGTTTTAAAAGATTTATTGGATGCATCTATTGTGCCAACAGTAAGATTAAATCATATATATAGACAATCACAAGAAAGTGGTATTATTCAACTTGCACATAGTATTAGAAATGATAGTTATAATGAAAATATGTTTTTTGATTATAAAGATATTCATTTTCAATCTTGTCAATCTTATGAAGTGGTCAATTATGTCAAAAAACTTGTTTCAAAAGCGATGGAGGAAGGATATGATGCGAATGATATACAAGTTTTAGTCCCTATGTATAATGGTGTTGCTGGTATTGATGCTTTTAATGATTGTTTACAAGATTTATTAAACCCAAATGATCTTCAAAAAAATGAATTAAGAGTAGGTAAACGTATTTTTAGAGAAGGAGATAAAATTCTTCAATTAAAAAATAGAGTTGATGATAATGTTTTTAATGGTGATATTGGTGTTTTAGAAGAAGTCATATATAAAGATAATTTTGAATATTTAAGTGATATGCTGGTGGTTAATTTTGATGGAACATATGTCGAATATTCACCTAATGAGTTTTATACAATTACACATGCTTATTGTATGAGTGTCCATAAATCACAAGGAAATGAATTTAAAATTGTCATTATGCCAGTTTTAAAAGACTATTATATTATGTTAAAAAAGAATTTGCTTTATACAGGATTGACACGTGCAAAACAATCTTTATTTATGATAGGTCATCATCAGGCATTTTGTTTTGGAATCAATAATAACCATGATGAGAAAAGACGAACAACTTTAAAAGAAAAATTATTAACTTCATCTGATATTTCTTTGTATGATTTTGAATAATTCATCCATACTATAAATGTACTTTTAAAGGAGTGAGTCATCATGTCTAAATTAACAGTTGCTTTTTTCTCAGCAGGAATCGTTGCTGCTGCAATGATCTTTATGAGCGATATGCCTTGTGCTCATGACGTAGAACATTCCGTTCATAAAGCAAAAAAGGCTATTAAAGAACAACTTTAAGAAGTACAAAGGACTGATTCTAGTCCTTTTTTTGTCAGGGGGTTATTATGAATAAAATCACAATCGCAAAAAATATCATCATTTATAGTATAGCTTTTTTACTTCTTTATTATGTATTTACATTATTTCAAATTCTTAAAGCTCTTTTATATGTTTTTCATTTGTTTTTTCCTGTTTTAATTGCATTGTTTTTTCATTTTTTATTAGAACCTGTTGTAGAATATTTTACAAGTGAACGCTTGAATAGAAAAATTGTTGTCATTCATTTATATGTATCAGCATTATTGTTTTTTATCATTGGATGTTATTTTTTAGCACCCTATGTATTTCAACAATGTTTAAAATTTTATAATGAATATTGTAATGGAAAGTTTCATTTGAATCCCATTTTTTCTACAATTATTGATTTTTTACAACAATACAATGTTTTGGATTATTTAATGAATATGCTTAATGGCTGGACACAATCATTGTTTTATTGGGTAAGTAATATTGTGTTAGCTATGGGAATTTCTTTTTATCTTTCTTATGATAATTTACATTTGATAGAAAAGTTGATTACTTATTTTCCTTTTCAAAAGCAGGGGTTATGTATGCAAACATTAAAAAGGTTAAAACTTACAACATATCAGTTTATGAAGTCATTGGTTATTGATTTTCTTTTCTTCTTTGCTTTAAGTTTAATTATTTTCTATTTTATTGATTCTCGTATTTTTGTATGGATTGCTTTGTTTTTGGCACTTACAAATTTAATTCCATATATTGGACCTTATATTGGAGGAATTCCTGTTGTTATTTATGAATACATACAAAACCCAACATTAGGATATGCATCTTTTTTGGTTATTATTATTTTGCAATATATAGAATCTTCTTATATTCAACCTTATTTATTTTCTAAATGTGTTAAACATCATCCTATTGCATTGTTTTTGGCATTAACTTTTTTTGGAGATTTGTTTGGATTGATAGGAATGATTTTTTCTCCTTTATTTTTAGCTTATACAACATTTCTTTTAGAATTAATGAGAGATTTAAAAGTTTTTCATAAAGTTAAGCAAATCATGAATTCATAATCTTTTTAATATCTTCATAAAATGTTTCAAGGAGAAACATATATGAAATTAAATGATTGGTTAGGAGTGTTAAGTGGCTTGGCTTTGTTTTTGTATGGTATGTCTTTAATGTCGGAGTCTTTAGAACAACTCGCAGTTAAGCGCTTGAAAGTTATATTAGAAACATTAACGAAACATAGATGGCAAGCTATTTTAATAGGAGTCATTGTTACATGTATTTTACAAAGTTCTTCAGCAATGACTATTTTGTTAATTGGTTTTGTGAATGTGAAATTAATGCGATTGGAAAATGCTATATGGGTGATTATGGGGGCTAATATTGGAACAACAATAACAGGACAAATTGTAGCATTAGATATAGGAATGATTGCTCCAATACTTGCTATGGTAGGAGTCATATTAACTCTGGTTTGTCATCGAAAAATGTATTGTCATATGGGTTATGTTTGTATTGGATTAGGATTTTTGTTTATTGGTTTAGATATGATGTCTATTTCTTTTTTACCTTTAAATGATTCTCAGATTTTTATAAACTTTTTAGATTTTTTCTCTAATCCTTTTTTTGCTGTTATCTTTGCGATGATATTTACAGCAATTATTCAGAGTTCATCAGCATCTATTGCTATACTTCAGGGATTATGTGCACAAGGACTCATTCCTTTTTCTCAAGCTGTCTATTTTATTTTTGGATTTGATATAGGAACATGTGTGACTGCTTTTTTGGCATCAGTTACTGGTTGTTTAAATGCAAAAAGATTAGCATTGTTTCATTTGCTAATGAATATCATAGGTATGTTTATTTTTATAGGCTTATGTATGTTTACTCCTCTTGTTGGCTATATTGAAATATTAACACAAGAGCCTATGAGACAAATTGCTAATATGCACACTTTTTATAATATAGCAACAACACTGATTATATTATTGTTTGATAAATATTTAATTCAATTGATTTATATCCTTATCCCAAATAATGGAAAGATTTCTTAAATATGAAAAATCTTTTCATTTTTTTATATAAAAATGAAATAGAATATGAAATGTTGTTGAAAGCTCTTTCACAAGTGTTGTTTATATTGACAAAAATGATAATATGAATATTGTGAAGGAGGGAAAATAATGAAAAATATTGGAAAGAAAATATGCGTAGCTGTGTTATCTTTATCAATGATAGCATCAAATATGACGAATTCATTTTATAAAATATATGCTGCTGAAAATGATTCAACTATTTATGTAGATACTGATCAAATTATTACAAAAGATTTTGAAGGATTTGGGGTGCAGTGGGACCCTAGTGATTTATTTGATTATACAGATGAACAATGGGATTCTTTTTATGAAAAAGCTGGATTTTTAAAGCCTAATGTTATGCGTGTTATGTTACATGATGGTGATAGTTATGTGACAGGATTTGATGAAAATAGCAACCCTATTTATGATTGGGATTCTGTTATGATGAAAAGAGTATGCAAAATTTTGGATTTTGCTGAAAAGAATAACGTATCTATAATGTTAGGGGAATGGAGAAGTATTAGTGAGAGAGGACTTCTTTCATATACTGATGTTGGTAAGACAGTGAAATGGGATAATCCAATTTGGCAACAAATGATTATGGATTGTTTAAAATATTTGATTGTTGAAAAAGGGTATACATGTATTAAATATTATAATATGGTTAATGAACCTAATTATTATGTAAGAGATAATGGTGGGACTGATCAAACTTCATATGATATGTGGAAAAAAGGTATTACTCAACTTAGACAAATGATGGATGAATCAGAAGTTAAAGCCATTAGAGATATTAAAATTGTTGGACCAGATGTTTATGATAAACAAGAAGCATGGATCAAACAAGCAAAAAGTGACGATTTAAAGGATAAAATTGAATTGACTGAAATTCATAGATATGCACCTAAAAATGAAGTTGAATCAGGTTTGATTGAGGAAAAATTAAAAAATTGGAAAGCTATTGCCGAAGAATTAGATCCAAATGTGAAGGAAGAAGGCTTTGCAATAGGAGAAATGGGACTTTCTGGAACTGGGCCTGGAGATTGTCAATTAAATGCAAGATATTATGATTATGGTGTAGATATTTTTGATTATGCATTACAAGCAACACGTGCAGGATTGAAATTTGGAAGTGTTTGGGGATTTGAGGATAGTATGCATGTTCAACACAATGATATTGTGAGTACATTCAAAGATTGATATGGACCAGCAGCTCAAACTGAAGAAGGAAGAGCATATAAAGTCCATACACCAACAGGTGATCCTAAAATTGATAATGATATTAAAATTTGGGGATTTTGGAATGAACTTGGAGAAGAAATGGCTGCACAAAATAAAGCAGCTGGGTTAACAACTGAACGTGCAAATACTGCGAAAGCAAGTGATGAACAGTTAAAACCTTGGTATTATACTTGGTCAATGATTTGTCGTTATATGCCTGCTGGTATGCAAATTTTAGAAACAACTGATAGTGGAATTGATCAGGTGAGAGCAACTTCAGGAATCATTCTAAGAGGAAATAATAAAGCTGATTTAAGTATTGCAGTTGTTAATACTACAAATAAAGAACAAAAAGTGACTTTAAATGTTCCTAATGCAGATGGAACAACAACATTAAATCAATATTTCTATTTTGATGGTAATAGACCAATGAATAATAAGGGACAATTGGAAGTTTATGATACATAAAAAAATGTTGATTTATCAAAAGGTTTAGAAGTAACTATGCCTGCTAATACCTGTATGATTTTTACAACTTTAGGGTACAACCAAGAAAGTCATCCAATGGCATTAACATCAGGGCGTGCTCCTGAAGTTACAGCTGTAGATATTTATGAAAAATCTTCAATTCAAAAAATAACAGTAGGTGAATCGTATCAAATAGAAGCTCGTTTCACACCATCTATTTCAAAGGCTGAAATGGAATGGAGAATCACTGATTATTTTGGAAAAGAAAGTGATATTGCAACAATTGATGCAAATGGAAAATTGATTGCAAATAGAGCAGGACAATTCAAAGTTGTTGAGAATGTAAAAGGACATCCTGAAATGAGTGATACACTTGATATGAGTGCAACAACAACTCAAACATTGATTGATAATTTGGTTGATTTAGATATTGGAACTTATGAGGGAATTGTAAGAGATGATAATTCAGCAAACTTTAATAATATAAAGACAATTAAACGTGCTGATAGTGATGCGAATGGAAACCCAGGTGTGATTACTTATCATGCAAATGGTATTTATAATTTTGAATTTAAAGCATTTTCATTAAACACTAATCTTTCAATATCTACTAATTTTGTGGTAGAGGCTTCTTTGGATAATGTAAATTGGGAGCAAATTGAGTGTAACTTTGAACAACAAGCAAAATTGAGTTCAAATTGGTATCCATACATTATTACACCAAAAAGTATTGATGTTTTGAAAAATTATCAATATTTAAGAATTACTTTGAATAGTAAGGGATATAAAACATATGATCCTCAATTTGGAGGAGGATCAATTTCTTATGGAGCACAAACACCTTCAGAAATTGAA
Organism: uncultured Erysipelotrichales bacterium; assembly: GCA_910586805.1. Lineage (GTDB taxonomy): Bacteria > Bacillota_I > Bacilli_A > Erysipelotrichales > Coprobacillaceae > MGBC140090. Next base: position 11,010 of record CAJUJC010000035.1, read on the forward strand.
ATAAATAACAATGAAGAGTTTGTAGTTACTGGGGAAACACTTCAATTTAATGCATCGGTTTTACCTGAAAGTGTATCTCAGGAAGTGATATATAAAGTCTTAGAGAATAATGGAGAAGCAACTACAAAAGCAACAATTGATAATAATGGTTTATTAACTGCAAAAGAAGTTGGTCATGTAACAGTGGTTGTTGAAACAGCAGATCAGTCTTTGGCAACTTATTATCCTCTTCAAATTGTTGGTGGATATTTTGTAGATGATATTAATGATTTTCATTTAATGTATGATTATGGTTCATTTACATATGAAAATAATCAAAGTAAATTTGGAGAAGCACCATTAATTAAGAGAACTGAAGACACACCACAAAGTATTGCTTATGCCTTTAATGGTATTTCAAAAGTAACATTTGAAGCATTTAGTAATTCTACTTTTGGTGATAATCAAGCAACAATTTATATGTCTGAAGATGGTATCTCTTATGATGCAATAGAAGCTACATTTACAAAAATAGGGACAGCTCCAGGCGCAAGTGATTTTTCTAAATATAAAGTAAGTGCATCAGTTGATACTGATAAATATAATTTCGTAAAATTTGAGATTAAAAATGATTCTAAAATTTATAATCCAATGATTGCAAAAGCTGAAATTATTTATAATGAATCATTAGCTCCTGCTACACATATCAATGTTGTAGAAGATAGAATTGTCTTGAATGCAGGAAATCATTCTCAAATTAATGTTAAATTTGCGTCATTAAATACACAAGCAAAATTAACATATGAAAGTTTAGATTCAAAGATAGCAATTGTTGATGAAAATGGCTTGATTACTGCTGTAAGTACAGGATCAACAATTGTTAAAGTATCATTAAATGAAAATGAATTTATTGAAATTCCAGTGAACGTATTAGAAGAAAATTTCGCTTTAAATAAAAATGTAGAAGTGACATCAACTGTAAGCTCACAAGCTTCATCAGCAGTTGATGGTGATTATTCTACACGTTGGGGCTCAAGACAAAGTCAAACAGCAGTGGAATCAATTATTGTTGATTTAGGTGAAGTCAAAACAATTGATACAGTTAAAATTTTCTGGGAAACGGCAAGAGCTTTGGATTATGATTTAGAAATTGCTGGTGAAGATCAACAGTTTAGAGTTATCAAAGAAATGAGAGGAATTGAAAATGTATATAATGATATTCTTCAATTTGAACCAACTGAAGCGCGTTATGTAAAAATGAGTGGTAAAAAGCCAGTTACAAAATATGGATATTCAATTTATGAATTAGAAGTTTATAATAATTCAAATTATGTCAATGTTGAAAGTGTAAGTTTTGATAATACAAGCAAAGAATTATATGTAGGACAAGAGGTTGAACTAGATGTTAAAGTTAATCCAACAAATGCAACATGCCCACTTCCTTCATATACAAGCTCAAATGAGAATGCAGTTAAGGTTATTAATGGAAAAATGCTTGCAGTCAAAGCAGGTCATGCCATTATAACTGCTGATGTGGATGGAAAAAAGTCAACTTTAGAGGTTGATGTTGTAGATGTGAATGAATATAAAATTGCCAATGAATTGACAGCACTTTCTATTAAAAATGGTAAAGTCCAACTTCCTGTATTTGATGGTTATACTTTAAGTATTGCAAGTTCTTCTCATGAAAAAGTGATTCAGTTAGATGGAACAGTTAATACTCCAGTTTATGATACTGCAGTTGATATTGTTGTAAATGTTAGTAAAAATACAAGATCAAATAATAAAGTATTAACAAAACCTATAACTTTAAATGTTGTTGGGGATGATGCTTTATTAAATGTATTGGAAACAAAGATAGAAGATGCTAAAAGGTTAGATGGAACTTTATATAAACCTTCTACATATGTAAAAATGAATCAAACATTATTGGAAGCAAAAAAAGTTTTCAATGTTCAAAATCTATTGGTTAAAGAAGTCAAAGATGCTTTGAATAAACTTGATAATGCTATTCAATCTTTAGAACTTAAGGAAGATAGAACAACTTTAAATAAACAATTGAAAATCTATAAAGAATTAGATGAAAAATTATATACAAAAGCAAGTTATCAAAGAATGATGTCTATTATTAAAGAAATAGAATCAAGTATTAACGATGACTCATCTCAAAAAGATATTGAAAGTGCAATAAAGAAATTGAATACCATTTCTTCAATTCTTATCAAACAAACTGATTATGATATGGTGAAGAATAAGATTGAAAAGTTAGAGAAAGTCCATTTAGAAATGTATACAACTCAAAGTGTTAAAACTTTGAAGAAAGCTATAAATACAGCTAAAGCATATCTAAGAAGTAGTACTATGACAAATCAGGGATTATTTGATCAGTACGCATCAGTTATGAAAGCATATGGTCAATTACAAATGAAAGTGAATGTAGATATTTTAAGGGCATTAATAGCCAAAATGGAAAAAGAAGATTTATCATCATATACAGTTAAGAGTGTTAAACATTTAAAAACAGTGATTTCAAAGGTAAAAGGGCAATTAGATGATGATCTTACAGAGCAAGAGTGTATTGAACTTATGCAACAATTACAGGATGCTTATCATGCACTAGTGAAAACAAATCATCCCAAAACAAGTGATTCAGTTGTATTAGGTACATACATAGTATTAGGAATGGCATCTATTCTAGGATTATTCATTTTCAAGAAAAGAAAAGAGCAAGAGATAAAATAAAGTATATAAAATGAATCTTTAATTATAGAAATAGAGATTTTAAAATTTGTTGTGGTCATTTTTAAAAATACTTTAAAACATTTTTGAATCAAAAAAGAGGTGAAATTCTATTGAATCTCATCTCTTTTAAGTTATTAAATTATTTTCCTCTTAATATCAAATAGTTTTAATTATTCCTTATTTATAAGCAATAACAACAGGAATTGAACAAAAATTTATATCAAAAAAGAATAATAATTATATTCTTATGAAAAAAGAAAGGGCTAAGTTTACGATTGTTTATAATAGTAGTTTTCATCCATGATAATTTAATACATCTTGATGAAATGACTTAACTTTTTATAGTTCGTTATATTTGTTATCTCATTATTTTTAAAGATTTAATGATATAAGTTGTTAATTATCATCTATCTTTGTAAAATAATAAAAAATGACCATCCACGAAATATTTCCTACCATTCATGTAATAATTGTTGTTTATGATTTCATTTTACTATATTATAAATATAATATATGATTATAATGCAAAATTTCATTAGGAATATTCTTGATAGTAATTCAATTAGAATGTATCATAACTATTAAAAAAAGAACTATATATTCTAAAGAAGTATGAAAAATATTTACTATTAAAGTAAGTAGTGAGGGGACATTTTATATATTTAATAATTTATAAAGGTGTGATTATATGAAAAAATTATTAATAACAACATTTGATATATAAGATTTTTCAAGGTATATTCAGGTTTTAAGTGATAACGGTATATTATATAAAACAAAACGTGTTGATAGCAGCAATGCAAGTAGTAGCTTGTTTTCAATGTTGTTTTCTTCAAGTAGAAGGTCAAGAGGTTCTTTTGATGAAAAAACGACTTATATGAAAACATATTATATTTATGTAAAAAAACAGGATTATGATTTAGCGAAGCATTTAATAGATAAGGAAAATAGTTTGCATTAGTGTAATCATTTTCAAAAATCTTTTAAATGAAAATATGGATTTTGAATTGAAAAACTGAGATGGAATACAATAAAATTTCATCTCTTTTTATTATTATGAGTATTTAAAATAATTTGATATTTTAGCTTTAAACAAAGATAGTATTGGTAGTCACATTATCCATATATAAAATCTATGTGGTTTATGTGTTTAAAGAAATTCATTATTTTGATAATCTAAACAGTCACAAGTAGTTTTAAAATGAATAAGTTTTATGGGAAATCTCTTTTTACAACGTAAGCATAGAGACTACAACAGTTAAATATTATTTTTTTAATCTATGATCTATAAGAATATCAGTTTGATGTTTGATATCAAATGATTCTTCATAATGTCTTGCAAAAATACCAGTATATAAAACATCAAAAATAAAATGAATGGAAATTGTAGAACCAAGTGTAGATATTTTGTTGTAGATTTGTTCGCGACTATCAATATTTAAGATATGTTGACAATATTGAGAAAGTTGATTTTCACCTAATGATGTAATTCCAATAATAGGTGTTTTTTGCAATTTGAGTATTTTTGCTGCCTTGATGACTTCTTCAGTTTCGCCTGAATAAGAAACAATAATAGCACAATGTTTTTCGTTAGATAAAGCAGCTTGGAAAAGTTGCTCATTAACCATGGGAGCAATTCTTACATCCTTTCCTATTCTAAACATTTTATATTGAAAATCACTTGCCATTCTCAATGGTCCAGATACGCCATAAATATCAATAATGTCAGCTTTGTCTAAAAGAATAATACTTTGACGTAATTGTTCTTGATCTAAGATTTGATTTGTTTCATAAATACTTTCTTCATATAATTTAACGAGTGTATTACTTATATGAGAGATATTTGTATTTTTACCAAAGGGGAAATTGGCATTAATATTTTCTTGGTGGGACAAAACATATTGTAGATTAGCTGCTAAATCTATTTTAAAATCATTGTATCCTTTATAATTTAGTTTTTGGCATAAACGAACAATTGTTGCAGGAGAAGTGTATGTCTTTTTTGCGAGTTTAACTGTGGATAGATTTAAAACTTCCTCAGTATTTTTTAAAATATATTCAGCAATAGCTTTTTCTGATGAAGAAAAGTTGTAACCTATCTCCAATTTTTTTAATATGCTCATATATAAATCCTCCATTTTTTATAGTATATCATTAACAAGATAAAAAAGATATATTATTAGTTGAAGATAAAAAACATAACATCTTATTTTAGAAAATGTATTATTCTTGATACTCAATATTTATAGAAGAAAAATGAGTTTATCGTTTTGAGTGAATTTCATTTTCTTTTGTTGCAATTCCTATAAAAATTGGTTATAATACAAAAGTCAAATCGTTGAAAAAGAAAAGTATTTATACGTCTTTTTATAGAGAAGAAATGGTTGGTGGAAATTTCTAAAAGGGTATAAAGAAAGCTACTTTGAAGAGTGATGTAAACATCAACGCATAGTCAGCGTTATCGACTTAGAGTGTATAATCAATGTGATTATGAATGAGGATGGTACCGCGATTATGTCGTTCCTTTATAGGAATGACTTTTTTTATTATAGAGGAGGAAATTTTATGAAACAATTAACAGGAAATCAAGTAAGACAAATGTTCTTAGATTATTTTCAATCTAAAGGACATATGATTGAACCAGGGGCATCATTAATTCCGCATAATGATCCTACATTATTATGGATTAATGCAGGAGTTGCAGCATTAAAGAAATATTTTGATGGAAGTGCTACACCAGAATGTAATAGAATTGCTAATGCTCAAAAATCAATTCGTACAAATGATATTGAAAATGTAGGAAAAACAGCAAGACATCATACTTTCTTTGAAATGTTAGGTAATTTCTCTATTGGAGATTATTTTAAAGAAGAAGCGATTCCTTTTGCATGGGAATTTTTAACAAGTGAAGAATGGATTGGATTTGATAAAGATAAATTATATGTGACAGTCTATACAGATGATGATGAAGCTTATCGTATTTGGACAGAAGTGTGTCAAATTGATCCAAGTCATATTTTAAGAACTGATGGAAACTTTTGGGAAATTGGAGAAGGTCCAGGTGGTCCTGACTCTGAAATTTTCTATGATAGAGGAGAGGCTTATGATCCTGAAGGAATTGGAGAAAGATTATTTTTTGAAGAATTAGAAAACGATCGTTATATTGAAGTATGGAATGTTGTCTTTTCTCAATATGATTGTAATCCTGCTATTGATAGAAAAGATTATAAAGAATTGCCACAAAAGAATATTGATACTGGTATGGGCTTAGAACGATTAGTAAGTATTATTCAAGGCGGAGAAACAAACTTTGATACTGATTTCTTTTTACCAATTATTGAAGCAACTGAAAAATTAGCAAATGTTAAATATTCAGATAATAAAATGGCATATCGTGTGATTGCAGACCATATTCGTACAGTGACATTTGCATTAAGTGATGGCGCATTATTTGATAATGCAGGAAGAGGTTATGTGTTAAGACGTATTTTAAGACGTGCTGTTCGTTATGGTAAAAAGATTGGTATAGATCATTCTTTTATGTATACACTTGTTTATGTTGTTGCTGATATTATGAAAGATTTCTATGATTATTTACCAGCAAAAGCTGATTATGTCAGTGGATTGGTTAAAAAAGAAGAAGAAGCATTCCATAAAACATTATCACATGGTGAAAAATTATTGAATCAAATGTTAGAAAGAACAAATGATAAAGTTTTAAATGGAAAAGATGCATTTAAGTTATATGATACATATGGTTTTCCATTTGAATTAACTGTTGAAATTGCAGAAGAATTAGGATATACAGTTGATGAAAATGGATTTAAAGAAGAAATGAAAGCTCAACAAGAACGTGCTAGAAATGCACGTGGAGATGTAGAGTCAATGTCATCACAAAAACCTGATTTAATGGCATTTGATGTAGAAAGTGAATTTTCTTATGATCCAACACCAATAACAGCAAAAGTGATTGCAACATTTGTAGATGGTGTGAAATGTGATGAGATTACATCAAAAGGTGAAATCATTTTAGATCAAACAACATGCTATGCAGAAATGGGAGGGCAATGTGCTGATATTGGAACGATGTATAATGAAACATCAAAATTAAATGTCACATATGTTTCAAAGGCTCCACATCAACAACATTTACATTTTGTAGAAGTTGAAAAGGGAAGTGTTAAAGTTGGAGATACATTGAACATTGTTGTTGATACAACAAGACGTCAATTGATTCAAAATAACCATACTGCTACACACTTATTACAAAAAGCATTAAAAAATGTTTTAGGTGAACATATTGCACAGGCTGGTTCATATGTTGATTGTGAAAGATTACGTTTTGATTTCACTCATCCTCAAAAAATGACAGATGAAGAATTAAGAAAAGTAGAAGATGAAGTCAATGAAAAAATCTTTAGTGGTTTAAATGTTGATATTCAATTAATGAGTAAAGAAGAAGCAATGGCTTCAGGAGCTATGGCTTTATTTGATGAAAAATATGGAGATGAAGTTCGTGTTGTCAGTGTTGGAGATTATTCTAAAGAATTATGTGGTGGATGCCATGTTTCTAACAGT
>CAJUJC010000036.1 GCA_910586805.1 uncultured Erysipelotrichales bacterium
CCTATTATAGTTAATATTATTAGTCTATAATAGGGCTTTTTCATTTTACGCTTACGTTTTTTCTTTTGCAAAACAAAAGAAGTTCCTTTCCTAGAACTTCTATTGATAACTACAATATTCAGCAATTTCATTACATAGCTGTTGGCTTTTTGCATTTCCTAAATATCCAACTTTAACTATGTTTTCATCAAGATTAGCAATAGAACTATCGCTTAAAATATATGTTTTATCATTTATATACAATACAATAGAACAACCTTCATCTTTTATCTTATTTTGATTTATAATCGTTGTTATGCTCTCATGATAAGAATATCTTTGAATAATAGCTATTAATCCATCATATGCTGGTGTTCCTTTATTAAAAATATATGTAGATGTATTGATATCAGGTTGAATAGCACCTTCATGTGTTTCATTATACATATATTGAACAGTACATGTTATTGTTTCATGTTGTTTGGATTCAATAACATCTATCAATGGTCTAGGATAATAAATATATGTACCTACAATCAATATCATAATTAAAATGAAAGTAAAAATTTTCTTCATAATATCATTCTTTTTAATTCTATTAAACAAATTAATCAACGTAAGAACTTTTTATTTTTATAGCACCTTCATTGATAACAGCCAATACATCTAGTTCATCATTGACAACTAAAACATCACCATCATAACCAACTTCTAACTTACCTTTATTCAAACCATATTGTTTAGCTGGATTAACCGAAGCCATTAAAATTACATCATCAATACGACATCCGCACCATTTCATCATATTATAACCTGCTTTATTTAAAGTTATTGTACTCCCTGCTATTCTACCTGTTTCCTTAACTCTTGCTTTTCCATCTATAATTTCAACATTCTTACCTGAAAATGTATATGAGCCATCAGGTAAACCTTTACATGGATTAGCATCACATATCAAAATAATTCTTTCTTTACCAATAGCTTTATATGTTGCCTTTATAACGTCTTCATGAATATGGAAACCATCAACAATTAATTCACACATCAAATCAGAAATCATTGCCCCTGTAACAACTCCAGGTTCTCTATGTAAATGTTGTGCCATTGCATTATACAAATGTGTAATTCCTTTTGCACCATAATATTGTGCTTCCATAACTTGGCTAGCAGTAGCATTACTATGTCCAACATTCATTACGATACCTTTACTATTTCCATATGTTATCAAATCCAATGAACCTTTTAACTCAGGTGCAATTGTCATAGATTTAATTTTTGAACAATGCTCTAAAAATTCTTCAAAAGTTCTTTGACTTGGACTTTGTAATGCCTCAGGTTTCATAACTCCCTTATAATGTTCACTTAAAAATGGTCCTTCTACATGAACACCAAGCATATTATGAACATTACAATTCTCATACATATCCAATAAATCCAGCATTTGCTGATGAACTTCACAAGTCAAACTTGCCATAAAGCAAGTTACACCTTCTTTTAAATGTCCATCACTAATCGTTTGAATATCCCCTTGTTGACATGTATTAAAATCATGACCTAATATACCATGAGTATGTGTTTCTATGAACCCTGGTACTATATAATTTCCCTTAGCATCTATGTACTCATCTGCTTCTACCCCTCTATAATCTTTCATAACACTTATAATCTTATTATCTTCAACCAACACAGCACCATTATCAATTCTTTTTTTGCCATCAATAATCACAATTCCATTTTTAATTAATATTTTCATACTCTCACCTCTATTTATATTATACAAAAGCAAACACAAAAGAAAAAGAAAAACTTTCTCATATATTACTTTACTCATCACTATTATGATGATCCTAGTTATAGTCATTTTATAAAAATAAATAAGGTGGAATCCCCTTTTGATTGGAATTTCCACCTTTATCTTATTCATTTATTAAGGATAAGTCCTAAAGTGTTCTCAAGCTCATCCAAAATACTTCTATTTTCTTAAATGGCGTTTTCTTGGTCTACTAAATACGATAGCAAATAAACTTGACACAAAGATTAGCCAAATATACATCATGGCATTATAACTATCTGATGTTTCCAATACTCCACCTATCACATTTTTGTCTGGTTTACCGTCATTATCTGTATCTATGTTAATGTCTGGTTTACCATCTCCATCTGTATCTATGTTGATATTTGGTTTGCCATCTCCATCTGTATCTATATTAATATCTGGTTTGCCATCTCCATCTGTATCTATGTTGATATTTGGTTTGCCATCTCCATCTGTATCAACATTGATATCTGGTTTGTTATCTCCATCTGTATCTATATTGATATCTGGCTTATTATCTCCATCTGTATCAATATTAATATCTGGTTTGTTGTCTCCATCTGTATCAATATTAATATCTGGTTTGTTGTCTCCATCTGTATCTATATTGATATCTGGTTTGTTGTCTCCATCTGTATCAACATTGATATCTGGCTTGTTATCTCCATCTGTATCTATATTGATATCTGGTTTACCATCTCCATCCGTATCAACATTGATATCTGGTTTATTGTCTCCATCTGTATCTATATTGATATCTGGTTTACCATCTCCATCAGTATCAACATTGATATCTGGTTTGCCATCTCCATCTGTATCTATATTAATATCTGGTTTACCATCTCCATCTGTATCAACATTGATATCTGGTTTGCCATCTCCATCTGTATCTACACTAACATCTGGTTTATTATCACCATCAGTATCTATATTAATATCTGGTTCTCCATCTCCATCAGTATCAACATTGATATCAGGTTTACCATCATCATCAGTATCAATATTAATGTCTGGTTTGCCATCTCCATCTGTATCTATATTAATATCTGGTTCTCCATCTCCATCAGTATCAACATTCACAACTCGTTTGACAACAACTTCAATGATATAATTCCTATCAAGATTTTCTAACAGTATTTTTCCTGCATTTATTAATTCAGGATGAGATTCTCCATTGATCAATACGTCTTCAACTTTGTAGTCATCTAATACTGACCATGTAACCAAGAAGTCACTGCCTTCCTCAAGTGCATGATTTCCTGCACTTATTTGTGCACCTGCATTTCCAATGATTCTTGTATCTACTGCATACATTCCCTCTTGTTCTTTTGCATTCATTTCTTCTAGAACAACCTTCACAGAGTGATTTTTTTCTATAGAAGAGAAATCATAGCTTTCATCTTCTGGTGTCGACATTGCTCGTAGACTCATCGTTTGAATCTCAGGATCTTTTTCACTATAGAAAACTCTATCTTCATCTATAATGACTTCTTTTACTTTCCAGCCCTCTGCTGCTTCCCACTTGACTGTATAGTCTTCTCCTCGCTTGATGATTTTGGACTCACTGATTGATCCTTCTCCAATAATTGTCGTATCTACTCGCAGTAAATCTTCTTCTGGAATTGTCACTGTTCCTGCCTGTTTCTTTGCTCCTAACTTGACTTCTACTACATAGTCAGCCTCAATATTTGTCAATACTGCTGTTCCTTCAGCCTGATTGATTTCAAATCCACTGACTTCCTTTCCTTCACTATCATATACTTTAATTGATTGTATTTCATAGTTTTTCGTATCACTAATAACTGCTTTTACATTCGCACTACCATTAGCTTCGACCTGCATACTTGGTGTAATGCTTCCTGGTCCACCAACAAGTCGTGTTTCAACTCTAAACTTGTCCTTCTTGTTTAATTCTTCTTCCTTCACGAAAACAACTTCTATCTGATGATCTCCATCAATTTTATTAAATACAATCTGATTTTGATTGATTAAGTCATTTCGTACAATACCATCAACGATGACTTGTTTCACACCATAGCCATCAGCTGCTTTCCATTCTACTTTATAGTGACTTGTACGTGGATCATTACTTTCCATACGAATACTTGGAGTAATTGTATTGCCTACTCCTCCACTCACTACTGTATCTACACTATAGTATCGTGGGCTTTTTTCTTCTTGTTCTACAAACTCAACGATGACTGTATGTGCTCTATCAATATCCTTGATGATTAAATGTCCTTGTTCATCTGCCTGCTGATATACACCATCTAGCCATACACCAGCTACTCGATAACCTTCACTGGCTTCATAATCAATAGTAACATCACTACCTTTTTTAAATGGATTCTCTTGTCCATCTTTTGTACTGATGCCAACACTTCCTTCTCCACGTTGTCCAACAGTCACACGATACACTTCTATCCATTTCGCATTTAATTCCACACCATCTGGATATGTAGTTTCATCAAACACTGTTTCTCCATCAATTTTTTCATCAGCTTCATTATACCAACCTAAGAAAGCATAACCTTCTCGTGTTGGCGTTTTTGGCATTGCTGCTACTGTTCCTGAACTATTTAACAATGTCTTATCTACATTGCCTGTTCCATCATTGTGATTGAATGTAGCTATTCTTCCGCTTACACTAATTGGTACTACCATATCTTCGCTCACATTTCCTGCATAGTCTACCGCAAAAACATGAACATAATATTCCTTTCCAGGCTCTAGATTAGTTGTCGTATAGCTTGCACCATTTCCTGATAATGAAATCAGGTTATTCTTAGCTGTATTACGATCAGCGACTTCTGGGTTTGAATTGTTATTAACACTCTTCACATAGTAACCCTTTAATCCTGAAGTTGCTGTCAAATGTAAAACTGATTCATCTGTTGGGTCATCTACACTGGTTGACCATATTTCTTTATAATCGTTATCTCCCTCTAAAGTTGTTTGAGGAATAGCTTGAATCTTATAAGCATAATCTGTTCCGTTATCTTTTCCGCCTGACAATTCAATATGAGCAACATAATGTTGAAGATCATCTGCTGGTACAATAGATGCAACCTTGCCATTTGGTTTATTTGGTGAAGCTTCATCAATAAATGATGAGTCACGTGCTGTTGTGGTTACAGTTGACTGAGCTAAATAAATCAATGTATTCGCAAATACTTTAGCTTCATCTAGTGTAGCCCCACCGCTTGTATGTCCTGTTTGAATCATCGCTGTTGATCCATTAGTCAATAGATAATAGTTATCAATATTAACCCCTGGTGTACCTGCAATATTTCCACTGACATTCCCAGCTCCATCTGAAAACTGCATCCAAACACGTGTTGGACTGCCAACTGGAACATACTGTCCAAGAACATGAGTTGTAGGAATAGTTAATGTTTTTCCTTCCAAATCCCATGGTCGACTTGTCAAGAATCCTGTATCTACGACTTTGACATTAGTAGATTGGTAACTAACACCATTATTGGTTAATGTCAAATTCAAGAAATCAGGTTCTGCAAAACGTTTAAAATAAGAACGATCCCCAACGCCTGAAACATTTGGATATGCTACTGTATCATGTCCAAATAATAAACCTCCACCTGCATGAGCAAACTTAATTGTTTCATCACGTGAAGCAGCGGATAAATCTTGGTTGGCATTGGCATCGTAAGTTCCAAACATAATAACACTGTATTGATATTCACTGGTTAATTCATGTGTAGTTGGATCTGTCTTTAAAATTTTTTCTGGATTTGCGTTAAACTCAGAAATAAGAACAGGGTAAACATGAATAATCCCTCGACTAACAGTCGTCTTTGTTCCATCATAGTCTTCTGCTTCCATATTCATCCAATTTTGCAAATAAGCCATTGACGCACTATTTGGACAAACATTTAGAACACGAACTTGACCATCTGCCTTATCTACATCGACAGGTGAACGTGTATCCCACTCTGTCCAACTGCCATCTTTATTTTTCTTAGACTGCCACATTCTATACTTATATGGTCGTCCTGGATCTACACCCTCTCCTGTTAATGGATTCTTATAAGGATATGTCCATTCTAAGTTAGCCATCAATGCACCGTCATTTCCAACAGTATAAAATCCATTTAAATTGATTTTACCTTCTTCATATTCTGGTGGTACATACTCATCTGCACCTGAGGATGTTTTATCATTTGTTCTAGCTTCAACACCTCTCGTTAACCCAAAAGGCAACGATATAGCAAGATTAAGTATCATTGAAATTATTAAAAACCCTAAAAGAAACTTCTTTTTCATAATTGCCTCCCTCATTTCTATCTCAAATACCTCTTCATCTTATCTATAGAATTTCTTTATATTTATAAGTATATAAAAAAATTTTGAATTTGTTAAGCTATTTAAACGAAAAAACAATCAAAAAAACGGAATTATTTGTTTTTATGATAAATTTTATCAAAAATATCCCATAGCATTATAGACTAAGAAAAATTATGTGTTATTTTCAATTATAAGGAAATCAATACTTTCCACCTTAAGATTATTTGGACAAAGATATTTCAATGATTGTACAACAACAAAAAAGAAGATTAAATTTGAATGAACTTATCTTCTTTTCATTTATTTAAATTACTAAATTAATTATATTCTTTGAACCACTCATACTTTCTTCATAATCAAAAATAACTTGACCATCCTTAACAGTTTTTAAAACTTTAATATCTTTTATTTTCTTTTTATCAATTGTCAATGGATTATCACTTAAAATAACCATATCTGCTTTTTTACCAACTTTCAAAGAACCTTTTTCATTCTCTTCAAAATATTGATATGCCCCATGAATTGTTAGTGCTTTAAGTGCTTCTAATGGTTCAATACATTCTTGTTCTCCTAAAACATCGCCACTTTGTGTTTGTCTATTCACTGCAACATGTAAACTTTCAATCATATGAGGTTGAATAACTGGTGCATCAGTATGCATTGTAAAACAAAGGTGATGTCTTAATGCAGAATGTAAAGGACTAATATATTGTGCTCTTTCAACTCCCATATTTTCTTTATGTATATCCCCAAAATAATATACATGCGATAAGAAGAAAGATGGAATCATATGTAATTGGCTTGCTTGATACATTTGTTCTGGTCTCATCATTTGAGCATGAATAATAACTGGTCTTATGTCTTGTTTATAAATAGATTGGTATTGGTTCATGTAATGTTGAATAGCCTGATCTCCATTACAGTGAACGAGCACTTGCATGTTTTCTTGAATAGCTTTTATAAGATTCTGTTTAAGTTGCTCATCTGTTAAAGTTGGATATCCATATGTTCCATCAGTATAAGGATCAATTGTCCAAGCTGTTTTATTTTGAGGAGAACCATCTAAAAACATCTTATAGCCACCTATTTTAAAATGATTTCTATAATTCTTTACATTCTTTTGAAAATATTTTATAAGCGTATGACCCTCAAATCCAACATAACCTACAACATCTAAATAAAGTATATTATCTTTAATAAGCATTTGATATATATCCTTTAAACTATCTACAATCATTCCATCTTGAACTGTTGTTATACCATAACTTGCATAAATCTGTTGTGCTTTCATAAAAGCTTTTTTTAAAGATTCTATTGAGGGCATTGGAGCTTTTTGAACATAATCAATATAGGCTGTTTCTTCTAAAAAACCTGTATCAAAATCTATAAGACCTCCTGCAGGACTTTGGGTTTGTTTTTGAATTCCCAATTGCTCTAAAGCCTTGCTATTCATAACACCACAATGTCCAGTTTGATGTTGAATGATAATAGGAATATTTTGAGAAATGCTATCTAATTCTTGTTTTGTAATATGTCTTTTTTCTTTTAAATGATGATGATCATAACCTTTACACATAACAAATTCATCTTCTTTAATTTCATTATTCTTTATATATTTATCAATCACTTTTTGAATATTCTGAATATTTTGACAATCATCAACAGCAACCTGTAATAAAGACATTGCAACCCCACTAAAATGACTATGACTATCAATAAAAGAAGGAATAAGTGTATAACCATTCAAATCAACAATATTCATTTCTTTTTCATAAAGTTCCTGATAATCTCCAATAGCAATAATCTCACCATTTTCTTCAACTAACGCATTAGCTTTTTCATTTTCTAATGTAATAATATTTCCATTTGTATATATCGTTTTCATATCACTGCCTCCATATGAATATTATGTCCTTTATTTATGAATTGAATATGAAAATAAATCATTGATAGGAAAACAATTTATTACAATATTATCTATAAATTTACAAAAATTCATTTTTACCTCATACATCATTTTATACTTTCTAAAATGAATAAAACATAAAAAGGACTATCACACAATAATGATAATCCTTTCTATAATTATATGTATTCTATTCATTATATAACAGAGTCCATTAATAACTTTCTATGAAAATAATACTTCATATTTAATTTTCTTTTCTTCTTATGAAACAATACGCTGCTCCACTTAATGCCATTAGTGTAGCCATTAATACAATTGGAGCTTTATCTCCTGTTTCTACTTTATCAGATGACCCTGGTTTTTCTGGAATTGTTGGTTCATCTTTATCTCCATCTTGACTTGGTTTATCACCTGGCTCTGGATCTACATCTATTGCAGGCACTTTCACTAATCTTTCAATAGCTTTATTCAGTTTTTCAAGAGCCTGATCAACATCATCTTGCGTTGCATTTTCATCATCTACTACCTTTTGCACCTGTAATAATACTGTTTGTAATTCATCCCAACTGTGAGATGTATAATCTTTCTCATCTAATTTTTTCACACTATCAATAAGTGCTAATAATTCAGTTTTATTACCTACAACAACTAAATTATCAACTGCAAACTGTAATTCATTTAAAGTCTCATCAACTTCACTTTGAATTGCTGTATTATCGTCAAGAACTTCTTTTACCTTTTCTAATGCTTCAATAAAGATTTCCCAAGATTTTGGAGTATATTGTCCTTTATCTAAATCTTTATATTTATTGTATTGTTTTTGTAATTCATCCTTTTCAATAATACGTTCTCCAAATAAATGGAACTCTAAAATTCTTGCATTATTTTCACTAGCTTCTCCCAATTTTGGAATGAATAAACGCCATTCATCTCCAACAGTCTCTTTAGCAAGATATCCTTTATATAAATTATCTGTATTTCCAGAAACATCTAAAACTGTTTTCCACTTACCGTCTTCCTTGACTTGAAGTTTAAAATCTTTAGTAATAAAATTGATATTTTCATCACCAGCACTTAATAATTTCATTGAATTCACTGTATAACGACGAGGTAATTTTACTTCTAACCAATAATTTCCATTATCAGCCGCATTTGCTCGACAGCTCCATTTAGTTGATGGATTCAAGTCAATAGCTGAGTAAGCACCTTCCTTATCATTAACCTGAGCATTAACATTTGCTACAATATCTTTATTTTTCATAAGACTTGTATTAATCTCAGATGTATATTGATTAGCATTATATAATTCAAATTCATAAATTCTTGTTGTTTTTGCAGGTGCATTATCTTGCACAGGGTTTGTAATATATAAGCGGATATATTGACCCTCAAACATATTTGTAGTTCGTGTTGTAATTGGATCTTTGTTATCTACCACACTATCTACATCTAGCCATTCGTTTCCTGATTTAACTTGTAATTTAAAATCTTTTGTATCATATGATGGAAGCTCTCCATTTAATCCTGATTGAGAAGCGTGTTTTACAGTCCATTTATTTAATTGATAAACTTCACCTAAATCTACTTCTAACCAAAAATGAGGATTGGCTGATGATTGTGAATCTTTACAGCACCATTTTGTTTTATTATCACCATCAATTGCAAATTGTCCATCTTCATTATTGTTTGTTTTTCCACTAACTGTTGCTGTCTTATCCTTAGCAATATTAATATTTGATGCTAAACTCTTACCTGTTAAACCTTTATCATTAGTTACTTTTATTGCTAATGGTTCAGATACATTTCCATAAATATCAACTGCAACAACTTGATAGTAATATGTTCCTTCAACTTTTGTTTCCATAAAAGATAATTCAGTTGTTTGTGTTATAAAAGTCACATCATCAAAATCATATTTTTCTTTTGTTCCTTTATATATTCTATATTCTTTGACTTTGGTATTATCAGTTGCTGCTTCCCAACTGAATTTAGTTAATCCAATATTGGCATAGCGACTATCCAATTCTATGCTACCTGTCATTTTTGGTTTTTCATTATCAATTGTTTCAATCTTAATAACTGTTGATTCCTTTGATTTGTTCCCAAAATAATCTTCAGTTTCAATACGATAATATTTAACCCCATTTGAAGCTTCAAATGTATAAGATGTTTCTTTTGTTGAAGTGACAAATGATTTTTCATCTAATTCAAATTCTTCAGTTGTAGAACAATAAATATTGTAATTCTTTACTTGAGTATTGTCTGTTGCTTTATCCCATTTTAAAGAAAGCTTTCCATCATTTAATTGTGAATCATCTAAAACTAAATTTTTTACTTCAGATGGTGCTTCATTATCTGTCACTCTTGCCCAATTGCTTGGTTTATCTCCCATAACATATTCTAAAGTCCCACCTTGTTTCATTTGTTCCCATGTTAATTTAGAAGTTGTTAATGGTTTACCATTCCATGTTGCAGATTGCACATAAATATTATTTCCACCTGCATTAATACCTTTAATAACAAAATCTTTTCCATCTCCTAAATGATAAGTCACTTGTGGTAATCTTGTTCCATGTAAATAGTAGTTATTTGTTCCAGACATTGGGAAAAATCCACTCATCATGAACATATACATAGAACTCATGGCTCCATTATCTTCATCCCCTGGATATCCTACATCAGTATATTTATTTAAATATTCATTAACCCAATAACTTGCTAAATCAGGACGTTGAACTTCTTCACTTGCTAATGTCCAAATTGTTTGGAAGCTTGGTTCATTTGCAAAGTTCATATAATGCTTACCTAATGCATAATTTAAACGTTCAGCATATTCATATTTTCCACCCATTTTTTCTATTAACGTAGGTAAATCAAATGTTGGAGAATAACTTCCTTCCCAAATACCTGCTTCATAGAAGTCATCATTATAACCTTCCCAAAGATATTCTGTACCATCCATTCCTTTTGAACGGCTTGGATCAACTTTTTTAAAACTTCCATCAGCAGCTCTTTTATGAATAAATCCTTTATATCCATCAGATGATTCAAGGTTTTCGTCCCAGTTATTTAACCAATTCTTTGAGCGAGCAATAAATTTTTTATAGTCTTCTTCATATCCTAGCCCTTTTGCCATCATAGCAACACAATAGTCATTATATGCAAATCCAACTGTTGCCGAACTTGGTTTTAAACGCCATGAATATTTATCTCCATTAATTGCATCAAGTTCACCAGTATTATAACCAAGTTGATCATAATTTTTTGAACGATAATTTTCAGCATCATCTTTTACAACTTTATAGACTTCTTCCCAATCAACTCCATCAATACCTTTAAGATAAGCATCAACTATAATATTTTCAATATCATTTCCACCTTGTCCACAAATATATTCTTTTCCTTGAATATAGGCATCAGAAAATTTTCCGTTTTCCTTATATCTCTTAACAAAAGAATTAATATTTGCAGCTACTGCTTCAGGTCTTGTTAATTGTAAGAATGGAAATACAGTTCTCCATGAATCCCATAATGTATAATAATCATCCCATGTTCCATGATCTTCTGTACGATCTCTTGGTTGTACATTTGTATGATATAAAGCAGTATAGAATTTTCCTTTTGTTATTTCATCAACCTGACTTCCTAATTCTACCTTGCCTAAAACTTCATTCCATATATCTTCAGCTTCTTGTTTTTCAGCCTCAAAATCAAATCCACTCATTTCTTTATTTAAAAATTCTTTTGCTTTATCAACACTTACAAAAGAAATAGATATTTTTACATTGACCTTTTGATTACTAGAAGTATCAAATTGAATATAAGCACCAAAATGTTCATTATTTGGATTCTTTTCTAAATGTAAAACATCTTTTTGAAGCCCATTATTATCCCATGTTCCTATCTCTTTAAAATCTTGATCAAACTCCATTGCAAAATACATATTCCAATCATTTGGATTCCAGTTTTTTGAGAAAGTTCCTCCACCAGTAATTAATTTTTTATCTTTATCTACTGTTACTTCTCCTGATTTCATTGCAACATCTCCACCAATTTTTCTACTTACATCTAAAACCAATGAAGAATCTACATCTTTAGGATATGTAAATTGATACATAGCTGAGTGTTGATTTGGTGTCACTTCAGCTTTTATACCATATTTATCAAGATTAACAGTATAGTAATTAGCTTGACCCTTTTCTTGACTAATTGGAGAAGCGTGATCTTTATCTTTTGTTTTTATTTCACCAGTTTGTGGTGACAACAAAAAGTTTCCATATGATTTTGTTCCCCCTGATCCTTGAGTATACAACTGACCAAATCCAACAACAGGATTTCCTCTATGATATCCACCATTATCAGGTGGTGTTGTTTCTGGACTTGGATGTATAGATCCATTTGGCAATGATGCTCCTGCCGAAGTTGAACCCTCATCAACATCAGTTCCAAATAACGTATTTGTATAATTAACTAAACTCTCATTTGATGCAGCATACACTTCTACTGTACTTTTAGGTATCATAGTTATTGTCATTAATGCTGACAATACGACTGCAGCAACTTTTTTTCCATAATATTTCATTATATTTTTCTCCTTCATTTAAAATTCATTACTTACATTTAAAACATCAAATCCTTATAGATTTCTTAATCATCCTCCTTCTTCTTAAAATCACAAACCTAATACCATAAAATATACTATATAGTATAATTCATTGTAAGCGCTTTTCCACTTTATAACTTTTGTAAAAATTTTTTACAATTTTCACCCTTATCCCTGTGTATGAGAACTTATTAACAGGTTTACACCGCTTTACTTGTTATTCACTTATTTACTTTCAATAAACTATAAGAATCTTTTAAAAAAACTAAGAAAAAGTTTCCTCCCTTTCTCATTACAGTACTATTATAACAATGCCCCTATTATTAGATAAGTTACAATATTTGTAATCTATTTTTACAAAAAGTATATATAAAAAAGAATATTATCGTATTTGACAATATTCTTAATCACCTAATGCATTTTTTATTTTTGAAATAATTGCATCTGATTTCTTGATAATATCCGATACTGAAAATTTAACAACTTTTTTTCCAATAAATCTTTCTACTTTTTGAATATAAATATCATTAGATAAAATAACACAAGCCGCTTCTGAAATATCTTTACTACTTAATTGATTTTCGATTCCTGCTCCACCCTGAGTTTCTACAATAACATCTACTCCATATTTTTCTCCTGAAAGCACTAGAGCCTCAGCTGCCAAATATGTATGAGCCACACCTGATGGACATGACGTCACACAAACAATTTTCATTTTATTTCCCCCTTACAATTCTTCAAATTCTATTTCAAAATCATCTTCTTTAACTTTTTTATCAATGACTTTTCCTTTTAGATAGTTAAGCAAAAATGCTGTTACAATTGCACCTAAACCAATAGACAAGACATACCCCAATCTATTTTCTACAATAGGCAATACGATTAACCCACCCCAAGGAGCATGATTGAGTACACCTAACAAAAATGCTGAAATATTTCCAACAATAGAGCCTACCATAATTGATGGAATAACTTTTAAAGGATCATTAGCTGCAAATGGTATTGCTCCTTCAGTAATACCAACGCATCCCATTAATATAGCACCCTTACCTGCCTGTCTTTCTTCTCCTGTATATTTATGAGGTGCAAGTATTGTCGCAAGACCTACGCCAATTGGTGGAACACATATAGCAACACCAACACCACCCATAAGATATGGCAAAACATCAACTTGAGTTTGGGCAAAAAGCGTTGCTACTTTATTAATTGGTCCACCCATATCAAACGCAGTCATTCCGCCTAAAATCATTCCTAAAGGCACCTTACCAATATTACCGAGTTGAGCTAACCATGTTGTTAATGTCTCAATTAACCATGCAATAGGTGTTCCTATTACCCAAACAACAATTCCACCTGTGATAATGGTTCCACCAAGTGGATATAAAAAAATTGTCCCTAGCGATTTCAGTGATACTGGTAATTTTATTTTCTTAAGTTCTTTAACAACAAAACCTGCAATAAATCCTGCTACTATACCACCTAAAAAGCCTGCATTGACTTGTTGAGCTAAATATGCACCAATCATTCCTGGAGCCAATCCTGGACGATCTGCTATACTATAAGCAATATATGCCCCTAAAACAGGAACAAATAGATTTAGCCCTGCTAACCCAATATGTGATAAATCACCTAACCAGCCAGTCTTTGGAACTTCAGCACGACCATTTAACATAATTGAAATAGAGAAGATGATACCTCCAGCGACAATAAAAGGAATCATATGTGAAGTTCCAGTTAAAATATGTCTTTTTAAATCAGTAATATATTTTTTCATCAATCATCTAACCCTTCTTTTATGAGTTGTAATATTTCTCGTTTATCTGATAAGAGTAACTTTTCAACATACTCATCATGCATTAAATGTCTCATTAAAGATGAAATGATTTTCATATGTATATTGTTTTCATTTTGAAGCGGAACAGCAATTAAAATAACAAAAATAACATATTCATTTTTTTCACTATCCCATAAAATGGGATTCTTTAATCTTCCAATACATAGTTTTGGTTGTTTAACATATTCACTAATACCATGAGGAATAGCTATCATTTTTCCAATAGATGTTGGAAAAATCATTTCTCTATCTAAAATAATTTTTAAAAAAGCTTCTGCATCAGAAATACATTGTTTTTCCTTCAAAAAATTAACCAATTGCCTAACAATATCTTCCTTATGATCTTGTTTTAATTCTAATAAAATAGAATCTTCCTGTATAATCTCATCCACAGTTTATAAGACCTCCTTCTCGCACTCCTTAAGAATAGTAAGAACTTCATTTGCTCTTGTCGCATTTTCAACTTGTTTCAAGAAGTCTGTTTTCTTAATCATTCTCATTAATAAAATCATGGCAGGTATTTGATCTTTTTTATCCTTACTCGCTAAACAAAAGACAACATTAACTTGTTTATCATCAAAAGTCATAGCTTGCTTATTCACTATCAAACTCATACCACTCTTATAGACATTCTTATTATTACGTCCATGAAACAAAGCAAATAAACCATCAGTTACACAGTAAAAACCAATCTTTTCAATTTCAGTCACAATTTCTTCACCATAGCCATCCTTGACTATGCAATGTTTTTCAAGTAATCCAGCGCTATCATAAATACTTTGCTTCCAATCAATATCTTGATCAATCACTTGAATACATTCTTTCTTCAATAAGTCACTGACTTTATAAATTTGTTTCTTTAATTTTGTTTCTGTGTATCCTAGTTCATTTTGAATAATTTCCAAAACTTTTTGACGGTCTTTTTTTCCTAGAAAATCTAATTTATTTACAATTGCATTATAATTAAAATTGTTTTTTTTCTTACTCAAACCAACTTTTTCTAATTTTACATAATCCTCTGGCATTAACAATGGATTCACAACAACATTGATTTTTCCATATGTATTTTTAAGTGGTAACGTTGAAATGATATAATCAATATTATCAAATGATTCAAATGATGAAAGTTTATATTGAGGTAAAACATCAATCACTTTCACTTGAAATTCACTCAATAATGCTTCCTTTAACATAGTTGAAGTTCCATACCCATAATTACAAACAACAATAATACGTTTATAAGTTGATTGTTTTAATCTATTCATACTAACAATAAAATGGACTGCCAAATAAATAATTTCATCTGAATTATTTAATTTATCTAAAATGTCTATCTCTTTAATGCTCTTTTCCAAAGCCTCATAAATATAATAATCTTCTTTGGGAATAACAACTTTTAAATTATGATACATAACTCTATTTGTATGGATACGTTTTAATAACGGAGGGATATGTTGAGCAAGACTTTCTAATAGTAGAGTATCATATTTAAACTCTATATCTATATACTTAGACATTTTTTCTACAAGTTCTGTAATGATAGTTTCAATTTTTGTGAAGTGTAAACTATCATATAGTCCTTCTTGATTGTCAAGATATTCCAATAGTCTAATTAAGGCTCCTCGATAATAGTGTTTTATTTCGTGTTGAATAACATCTTCAAATGCTAAGATCACTTCATTATATTTTTCTAATTGAACTGGTGCATCAAAACCAATATTAGGTGGTAAAGGTATATTTTCAAATAAATAATAAACCAAAAGAATAATATTGGCAGCAAAAAATTGATATCCTTCATCATTAATTTTATCTGTATTTTCTAAAATTTTATCAATCCATTGAAATAAATCTTTTAAGGGAAGTTTTTTTAAATATTTTAATATAAGGTTATAGGCATATGCTTGATAGGAATTTTTCTTGATGTCTCGATCTTTTAATAAAGAAATATATTGAGAAAGTTCATAAACTCTTAAATTCATAATATCATTTGGATTTCCATGAAATTCAAAATGATCAGTATATTGAATAATAAATCCTTTGTCTATGAATCTTTTTTCTAAGTCACTCATATCTTTTTTTATTGTTGAACGAGAAACCTGAAAATCTTCACTTAACTTGTTCAACTTTAAATGTTTAGCATCAAATAATAATATAAGCAATAACAAAGATAACCTTTCATTTGCTGAATAAAAGAAATGTTCTTCATTATTCAATAAAGAGATGTCAATATTATTAGGAAATACAATCACACCTTTAGATTTCTTTTCAATAACTGGAAGTTGGCATAAACAAAGATAATCATTGATCTTATCAATATCATATCTAATATAACGTTCTTTTATTTCCAAAACGCTAGCAATATCCTTATATGTCGTTTTTGGATGTTTTTGAAGATATTCTAAAATATGTAACATTCTCCCACTTAACATTTATAACCCTCTCCTTTCTTTATATATATCGTATTTTTACAAAACTTTATAGGTATATATTTTGTAAAAATATTTTACAATTATTATTTTATCATATTTTCTAATTTAATCAGTTTATTTCTAAAAAAAGATATAATTCTATTAATGTTGTCTATTACATAAGAAAAAAGGAAGTATTTGATTTACTTCCTTACTACACCAAAAACAATGCAACAATAAGTGGTATTGTTATGATAGATAATAGTGTTGTCATAAATACTGCTTTGGCAGCTAATGAAACATCACCATCATACTCAGTCGCAAATAACACAGCAGTATTAGCAACTGGCATAGAAATCATAATTAATGTAACTCCTAAGATTAAAGGATCTTTAATAAATAAATTTAATATTGGATAAGCAATGATTGGAATAACAATTTGTTTAATAAATGTGTATGGATAAATGCGCAATTCACTAAACACTTCCCAAATAGGAATATTAGCAAGTGTTGAACCTATAATCAACATTGCCATAGGTGTTGTGATATCCCCTATCATTGTTACAGTTGATACAATGACATCAGGAAACTTTAACTGGACAAAATATATCAACAATGCAATCAATGAAGCAACAACACCAGGAGAAAGCAAATCTTTAGGATTTATTTTTGTTTTTCTATCTGTTCCATATCCCATAATTCCTGTTCCAACAGTAAATACCAATAAATTAAATATCATATTAAAGATTGCTGTATAAAATATGGCATCATTTCCAAATATTGCTTTCATTACAGGAAATCCCATAAATCCTATGTTTGAGAAAACTGTCATAAAAATATACAACCCTTGTTGTGGTAAAGGAACTTTCATAACCTTAACAATAATCCATCCAATAAGTGGAAGACATACATAAATAAGTATCCCTATGAAAAACACAAACAATATACTCTGCATCGGTAAATATTCAGTTGTATTTAATACTGAAGATAAAATAAGTGCAGGAGTTGTTACTGTTAAAAGTAAAGTTGTGAGTTTTTTATTAAAATCAACATCCAATATCTTCAACTTAAACAACAAATATCCTATAGACATGACTAAAAACAATTGTATCATTTGCATTAATATAACCTGTATATCCAAAATCAATTACCCCTTTAATCCATTCGCCTGTCTTTCCATATTTTCTATAACAACATCATAGATTTCACCAAGTGTTGATG
>CAJUJC010000037.1:0-12570 GCA_910586805.1 uncultured Erysipelotrichales bacterium
ACCTAGATATATGCCATGCCCGGCATACCAAAAAAGACAATGCATATCAGTACAATACTGACAACATTGTCCTTTTTTTGATAGGCTGTTTCAATATTTTATTTCATTACAACCCCTTATAACTTTAAATCTTTGCTTTTCTATACTTTTTTGATGTAAAGAAAATTCCTACTACTGATAACATTGCAAACATTAATGATTCAAAAATCATACTGTTATCACTTGTTTGTGCACTATTACTACTATTAGCTTCATCAGAAGTATCTGTTTGATGATTGTTATCAGGTTTTGATGGTTTTTGTTCTTGATCACCAGGATCAACATCAACATCAATATCAATTTTCTTAGTTAAATTATCATAAGCATCTTTCACATCTTTGAATGCCTTATCAATATCTTCTTGTGATGCATGTTCCTCTTTAATAACTTTATGAGCATACTCAATAGCCTTATCTAACTTACTTAAACTATCCTTTGTATAAATATCTCTATCAATAGCTTCAGCTTGATTAACAAGATTTATTAAATCATCTTTACTAGCTTTCTTCATAAGATTATTTATTGCTTCTTTTAATACTTTAGCAGCATTATCAACATCTTTTTGTGTTGCATTTTTATCATTTAACACACTCTTTGCAGCTTCTAATGCTTTAGTAAATTCTTTTAAAGACTGAGATGTATATTGATTTTTATCAATATTCATTGTATAAATAATCAAATCATTTAATGCTTTCTTATCTGCCATTTTTACAAGTAAATCATGTGCTTTTTGTAATTTTGTTTCAGCTTCTTTAATAGATATATTTGATGCATTATCATCATCAAGAACAACTTTAGTTTCATCTAACACTTCTTTAAATGCTTTATAACTGTTTGGTGTATATAAATCTTCATCTATGGCTTTATATTCATCATATAATTTTTGTAATGGATCTTTACTTAGATAAATATTTCTTCCATACACTTCAAATTCCCATAATGAGAATCCATATTTACTTCCTGGTTCAACACCATACATTCTTACATAACGTGCTGATTGACTTCCATCGTATTCAAATTTTGTAACGCCACCTTTTCCATCAGTGATATGTGTTATATCTGTCCAATGTTGTGCATCATCTGAAACTTGAACTTTAAATTCTTTTGCTCCAGCACCTTCCCAATTCAATACAACTTTGTCAACAGAATAGAAATCTTCTAAATCAACATAAATCCATTCATTCTTTGTTTCACGATTTGAAACCCATCTTGATTGTTTTCCATTAATTTTATCTGCACTTCCATCAAATGCCAATGATGAATAATATTGCTTATTTCCATCTTTAGAATCAATATATTCTGAACTGGCTTTTGATGGTTTACTTAATGCTACATTTGCATCTTCTGCAATTTTTCCATACACTTCAAATTCCCATAATGAGAATCCATATTTACTTCCTGGTTCAACACCATACATTCTTACATAACGTGCTGATTGACTTCCATCGTATTCAAATTTTGTAACGCCACCTTTTCCATCAGTGATATGTGTTATATCTGTCCAATGTTGTGCATCATCTGAAACTTGAACTTTAAATTCTTTTGCTCCAGCACCTTCCCAATTCAATACAACTTTGTCAATAGAATAGAAATCTTCTAAATCAACATAAATCCATTCATTTGTTGTTTCACGATTTGAAACCCATCTTGATTGTTTTCCATCAACTATATCTGTTCTTCCATCAAATGCCAATGATGAATAATATTGTTTATTTCCATCTTTAGAATCAATATATTCTGAACTTGCCTTTGATGGTTTACCTAATACAAGATTGACAGGTGGTTCTTCTAAGTATCTTCCCATAACTTCAATTTCAAAAATACTAACACCATATTTAATATTTCTACATTTTAATGAATGTACCTTAACATAACGAGCACTTAATGTATTTCTAAATGTAATTGTATCTTTCAAACTACTATCAGTCTTTAAAGAAGATCTCACAGTTGTCCAATTTTTATTATCATCAGAAATCTCAATTTGATAATTATCTGAACATGCACCTTCCCAATAAATTGACATTTCTTCTATTTCTGAAAGAACACCTAAATCTATTGTAATCCAACTATCATCTACTTGTCTTGCAGCAGCCCAACGTGAATCCCCAGTTTTTACTCCATCAACAGCTCTTGCACCAACCATTTGTTTTGACTTATCATCATAAGTTGAAACAGAACTTGTTATTGTTTCCTTATTTAAAGCAATATTTTCTGCTGCTTCTTTATCAAAATTTCCATAAATCTTAATTTCAAAAATATTAATTCCATAATTTTTATCTAAAACTCTTGATTTTAACGAATGAATTTTTACATAACGTGCTGATACTGCACTATCAAATTCAATTGTATCATTTAAATTTGCACCTGTTACTAATGATGATTTTACAGTTGTCCAATTTTTATTATCATCAGAAACTTCAATTTGATAATTATCTGAACATGCATTTTCCCACCAAATTGATATTGCATCAACTTGAGCTTGTTTTTCTAAATCAATTGTAATCCAGTTATCATCTTTTCCTCTTAATGATGCCCATCTTGTTCCTAAGTCACCGTCTACAGCTAAATTCCCAGTAAATGTAGGAGCATTTGTTGATACTGAGCTTACTTCTACAGGTTTATTTAATGAAAGTAATTTCCCTTCATTTGCATATATTTCTTTAATCTGGTAAGTTGCTCCATTACCATTCTTCATAACAATTTTTACATAACTACATAATTTATGAATATTCACACTTTCTTCTGAACCATTTCCATTATTAACTTCAGAAATCAATTCATAATCTTTTCCATTTTGTGATACATAAACTTCATATTCAGTTCCATAGTTATTTCCCCATATAATATCTATATTTGAAATATATTTGCTATCTCCCATAAAGAATGAAATAAATTGTTCACCATTTGTTTCACTTTCCCAATAAGTATTTTCATTATCATCTAAAACGAATTGAGGGAATTGTCCTGTTTTATAACTAGAAGCTTCATATCTGTTATCAGCTCCTTCTGATAATGTCATTGATTGTCCAGCATAAGGTAAACTTTTTGATACAAATACAGTTTTTGTTGTAGCAGCACTATTACTGATTTCCACATTAACTTTTTGATTTGCGTTTGTATCTTTAACTGCTACAGTTATTTTTCTAGTAACACCAGATTCATCAATCAAAACATTACATGGTTGATCAACAGTGATTGTATAACCAGTTTTATATTCTAATGAACCTGCTTTATAGAAGTTAATTTGAGTTTGTTTTAATCCATCATGTCTAACAGCTTGTACATCTTTTGTATTAGAAACAACTGTTACAGGAATTGTATTTGCATATGCTTGAACTTCAGCTGCTGTTTTTCCTGGAACAACAATGTATTCATAAGAAGAATCTTTTGGATTTAATCCATGATCTATCCATGCAGTAAATGTGGCTGGTGTAGCATTCTTCTTATCTTCAGGCCACAATGAAGGTTTATCAGTTTGTTTTGTATTACTTACAACGACATTTGTATCTTTTGTAAATACATAACCAATCTTATCATTATGTAACCAATTTGTTGTATAAGCTTTTGCTTTTGTACCGTCAGCTACACTTGTTCCACCGACAGTCACTTGATTAGCTTCACTTTGATTTAATGTTGTATGAATATTAACTTTTTCTTTAGAATTAATACCAGCACCTAATGCTACAAATTCATCATCAAAGAAGAAATACCCTTTTGTTGCTTGTGTATCTTTTTTATTCATTACATAAGCTGTACTTCCATATTTTCCATTTGTTAAACCAATTGTATGATCAGTTCCATTTGTAAATCTTCCATAATTTGAATAATCTTGAACAACACGACTTGCTGTTGTTGTCCCAGGGCAATGTGCCCAGTCAAATGTAGGATAAACATTGATATACTCATCACCATCAACAGAAATTGTAGAAGCTGCTGAAGATGTCCAATAAATCAATTGACCACCATTTTGACCAGTTGGCCAGCTACCACGCCATTCTCCACCAATAATATTTTTAGAATCCATTTTAATGTTAACACCATAGTTATTTCTCATATGACCTGCATAACCAGAACGCCACATATAATAGTTTCCATTTTTCCCATTAGAGGCAGTAGCATCTTCAATATTATCTAAAATACTTTGATATTGGTTTGCTCGTGCAGGATCAGCTGCAATCATACGTTGTAAAGGAGCAATATATTCAGCTGCATAATTTTTATATCCTACTTCATATTTATAAGGACGATATCCAAGGTATAATTCCAACAAATCTCCTCTAATTGTCCAACTTGTACCACCAATCATATAATTAGCCATAAGATCAACCACTTCATCACTCAAAGCAAATTGTGTTTCTCTTAACATATAAATCCAAAAACTCATATCTCTAAACATAGACATTCCATATCCATTTGAATAGAATTGTCTACCATGCATATAAAAACTGTTATCAACTTGTACAGCTTCAGCAGTATTATCATCTTCTTGAATAACCAAACAATAACTTAAATAATTATCAATCATATCTGTTAATTGTGTTTCATCTTCACTAATTAATGCATGATAAACATAGTTTTGATCAAACCATAAGTTATTTTGGCCAGTTCCATATTTCACTGGTTTCTTTTCTAATAACTTTGTCATGATGATATTTTTAGCATCTTCACTTATAATACCATCCATAAACAAAGCAATTCTTGAAAAACGAAGTTGAACACCAACTTGATTTTCCCACCAGTTTGTTGCTCTTGGATCTTCTTTACCCCAATGAAGAATTGCTTGATTTAATTTATCAACAACTTCTTGTTTTTGATAAAGATCATTTCCCACTTTATGATAAGCAATTGCTATTGCTTGCAATCTATCTAATGCTAAATATGGTGACCATGCCCCACCATTAGCGGCACTATTTGTTGCATCATAATCAACATCATTAAAAGAACCATCAGCTTGAATCATATCAAGATAAGTTTTTGCATTAGAAACAGTACATGTTTCTACCTTAGCACCATCATCAATTGTATCAAGTTCTAAGAAATATTCTTTTAATCTTGTTTTGATAGTTGCCATATCTTGTTCCGGTGTTGCAGCACTAACTTTAGTTGTTCCAGTTAACACTAAACTCAATACCATTACAAGACTTAACATCATTTTTGTAATCTTTTTTAACATATTTGCTCTCCTCCCCTGTAAGCGTTCTCTTCCTTACGCATTATTTTAGGGTAGAAACACTTGAATTTCCACCCCAATTTACTTGAATATATTATTTTTTTATTGAATTTCTTTCAATTATCTTCACACTTAGCAATTGTGTCATTTGAACGTCATCTTTTCGATGAATTCTATCTACCAATTTTTTGACTGCAACTTGGCCCATCATTTCCTTTTGAACCTGCACTGTTGTGATTTTAGGCATACACTTTTCACACAAAGGCGTATCATCAAAACCTGTCACTCCAATATCTTCAGGAACCCTTAAACCTAAGTATGTTAAAGCAGTAATCAAGGCAAAAGCATTAGAATCATTAGAACATACAAAGACTTCTGGCAATTCCTTTGTTTGTAGTAATTTTATAATCTCATCTATCTGATTTGTAAGAATATAATTTTCTATATGACTTAAAAACGAATATTTTTGGATATAATGATCAACATTATCAGAAACATGAGCTAATTCCAAAGCATATTTGTAACCCATAAATCTATCTTGAAAACTTAATGAATAGCCTAAGTCTCCAAAAAAGCCTATCTTTTTATATCCCTTAGAAATAACATGACTTGTTATCATATAGCCACCTTGTTTATTATGCGTCAAAACACAATCACAGCTATCATATAACGATGTAAAATCCACCAATACAACAGGAACTCCTGTTCTTTTTAAAATTCTTAAATTATCATCAGATATTTTCCCCACAACTAAAATTCCTGCAACTTTTCTATCTACAATACATTCAGGCATCGCAAAACGATTATCCTCAAAATAATTTAAAATTGAATAATAACCCTGTTGTTTTGCTTCTTCAACAATAGAGCGTAATACAATTGAATAAAAGTGACCTGTATTTGCATAATACGCTTGCATTAAAACACATATATTAGACTTTGAAAGAACAGAAAGATATTTTCTTTTTTCATTAATATAACCCATCTCATCAGCAGTTCTTAATATCAATAAACGTACATCATCACTGACACCTGGTTTATCATTTAACGCAATAGAAACTGCATTTATGGATACATTTAATTTTTTTGCAATATCTTTCATAGTGACTTTCATTTCAATTGCCTCCTATAATACTTCTCCATTTGTTTCAATAACTGTTTTAAACCAATCAAAAGATTTTTTCTTTATTCTCTTCATATCTTTTAAATCTTTATTATCACGGTTGACATAAATAAATCCATAACGTTTTTTCATTTGTGCACGACTGCTTAAAATATCAACTGGACCCCAAGATAAATATCCCCTACAATCAACACCTTCTTTAATTGCTTCTTTCATTTCTTGAATATGTTTTCTCATATAATCAATACGATAATCATCTTCAATTTTCCCATCAACAACTTGATCATCATAACCAAAACCATTTTCAACAATATAAATAGGTTTTTCATAACGATCATATAATTGTCTTAATGTAATTCTTAATCCTATTGGATCAACTGTCCATCCAAATTCAGACATTTCTAAATATGGGTTTTTCTTAATTACAACATCATTCACATTTGTTAGGCTCTCTTCTCCATAATGAGAAATTGTAGACATATAATAACTAATTGATAACGAATCAGTGATTCCTTTCTTTAAAATATCAAAATCACCTTCTAATATTTCAGGCATAGTTCCTTCATTTTTCATATTTGCATAATAATAAGAATTATAATGTCCCCTTGCAAAAACATCTAAAAATACATAAGCTTCACTTTGTGCTTTCATACTTTCTAATGTATCTAATGGATGACATGTTTCAGGATAACTTTGGACAACTGTTGCCATCCCCATAACATGACCACCTTTTGAATGAATATATTCGTTCACTAAACTATGAGCGATTAAAGTATTGTGCATAATTTGATTATCAAATGTCTGAGCATTAAATCCTTCTGGACACATAGCTCCAAAAAACATTTTAGGCCCTTTTTGTAAGATACCATTTTGTTCATTAAAAATAATCCAGTATTTAACTTTATGTGCATATCTATCAACGATTTTTTTACATAATTCTACAAAAATATCTACCACTTTTCTATGAGAAAAACCATTATATTTTTCATGTAAATAAACAGGCATTTCAAAATGATATAAAGTAGGGATTGGTTCCATTCCTCTTTCAAGCAAGGCATCAATAAACTTATCATAAAATTCAAATCCAGCTTCATTATACGTGTTTTCATCGCTCATCATTCGAGACCAATCAATAGAAAAACGATAAGCATTAAATCCCATTTCTTGGAACAAGTCAAAATCTTCTTTATATCTATGGTAACTATCAATACCATCTTTAAAATCAGAAAACTCTCCAGTTGGTGTTAAATCACATACAGTAGGTACTTTCCCTCCTTCAGTATATGCTCCTTCACTTTGGTGTGCTGTTACTGCTCCACCCCACAAAAAATCTTTTCTTAACATTGTTAATCTCCTTTATACTCACTTTTTTTATTTCAACATAGCAACCATTATATAAAGTCATTACATGACCTATAATTATTAAGAAAGCTATGTTAATCCATAGGTTTATATATTCACCTTTAAACCTAACCCTATTATGTCATGTGCTTACCTGAAATACAATTCCACTTTACTTGAAAAAAGATAATTTTAACTTGAAAATTAAAGTATAAATATAAAGGTAATTTAAAATCTAGCGTGGTCAGGGTACCCCTTTAAAGTTTATACGTGGTTTTCAAAAACCACCTTTAAATTTTAGTGTGGTGCCTTTTTGTGTATAATAAAACCTTCATGTTAGAATATATTTGACGTTTAATCCATACATGAAGGGAGGCTTTCGCCTATGTATAATGATATCATAAGAACTCTTAATATTAAAGTTGATAATCTTGATTCTATTGATTATGCTTTTAAGAATAATCATTCTTATTATTTTATTAAACTTGTCTCTAAGGGTGTTTTTTGTCCTCAATGTGGTAGATATATTACTAAAGTTCATGCTTATGACTCTATATTTCTTAAACATTCTATCTTTATCTCTCATCATACTGCTGTTATCTATAAAAGAAGAAGATATATCTGTCCTTTTTGTAGGATAACCAAAAGTGAATCTAATCCCTTTCAGAGTTCTCATCCTAAACTTACTAATGAAACTGTTAAAAATGTTCTTATTCTTTTAAAGGATTATAATCAGACTTTCTCTATGGTCGCTAGAAAATTGAACATTTCTCCTACTATGGTTCAAACAATATTTGATGAACATGTTCAAATTGATAGAAAACCTTTATCCAAAGCTATATGTATGGATGAATTTTATTTCTCTAGAAAGTCCAAAAACAAATATGCCTGTCTTCTTATCAATTTCAGAAACGGTTTAGTTATTGATGTCCTTCCCTCTAGAAAAAAAAGAAAATCTAAGATCTTATTTCAGAACTATTCCATTATACGAAAGAGAACAGGTTAAATATGTTTCAATGGACCTTTATGATAATTACAGAGATATAGCGAAAATATATCTACCTAATGCACTTGTTTGTGCTGATAGATTCCATGTCATGAAGATCATCAATAATGCCCTGAACAGAATAAGATGTGAAATTATGAATAAATATAGTGAAAATAAGAAATCAGATGAATATTATCTTTTAAAACACAAGAATAATCTTCTTTTTAAAAATTCATTAGATATCAGTGATATCAAAGCCGATAAGAATAGATATTTCAGGATGAGATATACTGAAGGACAATTATTAGATATGATATTAAAAATTGATGATGAATTAAAAAAAGCTTATGATCTTAAGGAATTGTATTGCATATTCTGTGAAACAGATGCTGATATGGATTTTAGAAAAGAATTATTAGAAACAGTCATTACAGAATATAAATTAAGTAATATAAAAAGCATGATCAATATAGCCTCAACACTAGAAAATTGGAAAGAAGAAATCATTAATTCATTTCATACATACGATGAAAGAAAAATATCTAACGGACCAATAGAAAGACGAAATAAGATAATCAAGATCATATTAAGATTAGCGAATGGATATACTAATTTTAAACGATTCAGAAATAGAGTTTTATATGTTTTAAATAAATATGAAACATATAATGAAAAAATATTAGATGTCAATAAAATAAAACAAGCAGGAAAATTAAGAAAAAACAAATAAAGAATTAAACGTCAAAAAGACCTACATCAAAGTAGGTCTTTCTTTCTCATACCACGTAATTACTTTAAAGTTTTTTTCAAAATCACCACGTGTGAACTTTAAAACTTTTTAGAATCCACCACGCTAGATTTTAAATTACCCAAAAAAATAGCATCTTAACTCTACCCAAGTTAGACAC
This sequence comes from uncultured Erysipelotrichales bacterium, assembly GCA_910586805.1. Taxonomy (GTDB): domain Bacteria; phylum Bacillota_I; class Bacilli_A; order Erysipelotrichales; family Coprobacillaceae; genus MGBC140090. Next base: position 9,567 of record CAJUJC010000037.1, read on the forward strand.
TATTTTTTAATCAAACAATTATTTAATCATTGATTTTCCTTTAATATTAACCAATTTTTGATTTTTTAACTTTTTTATTTAAGTAAATCATATATAAAATACCACTTAATGCAACTATTCCTAATGATAAAGGTATAATGATTGAAGTATTATCATCAGTTTTTACACCTGTACCTGATTCTAAAGTAGTTTGATTAGAATCATTTTCATCAATACTAGGTTTTCCTGGTTTATGTTGACCATCTGAATCTATTTCTATAACTCTCTCTAATGACATGATAGCTTTTTCTATCTCTTTAACCATTGCGTCTACCTTTGATTGTGTAACATTTAAATCTTTAGAAATATTTTCAGCATTATGCAATACTTCTTTTAAAACTTTATATGTCTTTGTTGTATATTTTGTTTCATCTAATTTCTTTGCTTCAGCAATTTTTTTGTTTAACTTTGTTAAATCAGCCCTTTTTACAAGAGAACTCATTGCTTTTTCTAATTTTTTAGTTGTTTGATCAACATTTTCTTGAGTTGCATTTAAATTGTTAAGCACCTTTTTAGAATTATTTAATGCTTCTTTGAAAGTTTTATATGTATTTGGTGTATATTCATTTTCTTTTAATTTATCTGCCTTACCAATAGCTTTTTCTAATTCAGTCATATTAGCTCTTTTAACAAGTGACTGAGATGCTTCATTTAATTTTTTAACTGCTTCATCTATTTCATCTTTTGTAGCATTTGGATTATCTAAAATGACTTTTGCTTGTTCTAATGCTTTCTTTAATAAAACATAGCTATTTGGTGTATATAAAGATTCATCTAAAGCAGCCATTGCATCATAAATAATACTCAAATCTTCTTTTAATGATTTCTCATACACTTCAAACTCATAAATTGAATATCCCCAATTTGTTGCACGTTCAATACCTTGCATTTTAACATAACGAATATATTGTTCCTTATCAAGGATAATGTTATCAGTACCTCCACTACCATTGTCTTCGTGATACAATTCAAAGTATTCTTTACCATCAAGTGAACCTAATACTTTATATTTCTTTCCATATGCACTTTCCCAATGAAGAAGAATCTGATTAATATAACATGGTTCACCTAAATCAATTTGAACATATTCATCATCATTATTATTTGATGCCCATCTTGTTACTAAATCACCATCAACAATATTTTCTACACTAACATCATTTGCTGCCTGACTTGATGCTTGTGCATCTTTATTTAAAGCAATATTTGGTGCCTCTTGATTTTTAATTTTTATAATCAATTCTCCAGTTACGCCACTACCATCATTTGCTGTAGCGATAACTTTAACTTGTCCATCTTTTTTAGCAATTAATTTTCCATCTTTAGTGATAGAAGCTAGATCTGTTTCAGTGCCATCAAGATTACATACACACCATGATACTGATTTATCTGTTGTATTTTCAGGTAAAACTGATACACTCATTTGAACTTCTTGTTTGATATGAGTAATTGTATTATATTTTAAATCACATGAAACTTTCATTGATTTTGAAGGAATTTTAACAACCTCATCTCCATAAATTTCGAATTCCCATAAAGAGATTCCATAACTTGTTGCTCTTTTTGTACCTTGTAATCTCACATATCGAGCATGTTGAGAGTCAAAAGTCACTTCTTCAATTCCACCCTGACCTTGATTTGTTTCATAAAAATCAAAGAAATTATTATTATCTAATGAACCTTGAATTTTATATCCATTTGCATAAGATGCTTCCCAATATAACATAACTTTATTGACATCATAAATATCACCTAAATCTACTGTAATCCATCCATCATCAATGCTTTCACCTAAAGCCCATCTTGTTTCAATATCTCCATCTACTGCATCTTCTTTTGGATTAGCTCCTTCAGCTGCGCGTACATAAACCTTCTTATTTAATGCAAGATTTTCTTTATCCTGATTTTCAATAGTAATAATCTTTTCACCTATAACATTGCTTCCATCAACAGCCTTGGCAACAACTTTTACTTTTCCATTTTGATATGGAACAAGTTTTCCAGTTGAAGTTATTTCTGCCTTTGTTGTTTCTGTTCCATCTTCATTATAAACAAACCATTCAACTCTTTTATCTGTTGCATTTTCTGGTAAAACTGTAGCATTTAATTGTAATGGTCTATTTTTAGTTGTAATTTTATTTGATGAAGATGTGATTTCAACTGAATTGACACTTTCAGCAATATCATATTTTCCATAGATATCAAATTCATATAATGAACATCCATAATTTGATTTTTCATTTGCATAAATACGTACATATCTTCCCTCTTGAGGAGTATCAAATTCAAATCTTACAACCTTTTTCGTATTACCTTCATCATCAACACTTGCTATTTTATTCCATGTTTGGGCATCTTCTGAAACTTGTATTTCATATTTTGGAGGTCTTGCATCTTCCCAATTTAATATAATCAAATCAATATTTGCTTGTGCTTGTAAATCTACATAAATCCATGGATTTTTTTCACCAGCATTTGCAATCCAACGTGTTGTAATATCTCCATCAACTGCAAGATTTCCATTATGCCCACCATTAACTGAAGATGTTGTTGTTTCTTTTCCTTGAGATAAACTTGCTAATGTTTGACCACTGATTTCTACACGTTTCTCTCCAACAACACCACTACCATCAATTGATGAAGCCTTAACAATAATAACTCCATTTTTCTTAACAGTAACAACACCATCTTTGGATATTGTTGCTTTATCTGTTGGATTTCCATTAACATCAGTTATTGACCAAATAATTCTTGAATCTAATAAATTATCTTTTGGCGCCAATGTTGCCTGATAAGATGCAACTTGCCCTCTTTGAGTTAATTGATCTAATCCTTGAATTTCAATATTTGTAATCAATTCAGTACCTGGATTAGCAATAACCTCTGCATTAGAATGTGAAACAAGTTTATTATTAATGTATGTTGTTCCATCATCTTCATATCTCACTTCACTACTTGGATCAGC
>CAJUJC010000037.1:12580-17827 GCA_910586805.1 uncultured Erysipelotrichales bacterium
AGCTAAAACAATCACTCTAGCACTATCCGCTAATAATTTGATTTTTTGTTTTCCAGTAACATTTTTAGCTAAATACATTCCAGTAACAGAATCATACAAATCGTAATGTTGATTACCTAAATCAATTTCCACATTCTTACTTTCCATATAAGGATTATAGTAAAGGTATGTTGGATACATATCATCTTGATAATAATCTGTTTTATTACAATCCAATTTTAAAATACCTTCAACATTTGTTTCTTCAACCAATGCTCCTAAGAAGCCAGTGTAGAACCCTCCATATAACCCAAAATTTGTTGTATTTCTTCCAGCCATCCAGCCTCCTGTTGCATTTTGTTTAGCATCACCTGTTGCGTAAAAATTTTGTCCTTTATCATTTTTTCTAAGTGATTCATATGCCAAAACACTTTCTTCTAGTTTCCCTTTAAATTCACCATCTGTTTGATGTTCTTCACTCCATTCACTAGGTAAAAAATATTTTGAAGCATTTGCAATATTGACAGACCATTTACCTGCCATTTTTGCATAACTTGGATCATATTTAGCAGCAGGTAGAATTGATGTTAATGGATAAATAGAATTAAAGAAGTATGAATAACCATTATTAGGCTCACCTGTCATTCCATAAACATCTATTCCATCTTGTGAATAATTGACACTCCCCCAATTTCTAACAGAACTGCTAGAAGTTGTTGTAATCCAATTCCAAAACTTTGAAATATCATAATCTGTTCCTACTTCAGCATTCATCATTGCTGCTAAATACACTGCATCAATGAGCATATTTTCATAATATGGATTAGACTGTAAATCTTGTAAATAATCCATACATTCCTTAGCATAATTTAAATACTCTTCATCACCAAATATCTTATAGGCATAATAAAGAATGCTTGCTGTCCCTGCTGCAGCATCAGGTTGTCTCCATCCAGGTTCAACAGCTTGCATATTTTCAAAATCAAAACATTGTATATCAAACAATCCTTTACCAGTTGTTGCATTTCTTTCCTTTAACACTTTAACCATGTCAACCATTTTATTAGCAATTGATTTTTGTATCTTCTTCACTTCATCAGGTTGCCACTCAGGATTTAATTCGGATAATCTAAAGAAGTTTTGATTAGCAATCAACAAATACCAAAAATCTCCATATGCATTTGAAACATTTGTATTTTGTAATTTACTATCAGAACCATTAGGCACATTAGTAACCACTCCATCTTTATCCCAATAATATTTTAATTCATTATCTAGATATGTTTCAATGGAAACACCATTTTCAATCGTACTTTTACCTTTTAATTGGTCTGGTAATTCTTTATTCATATCAATACCTAATAAAGAAGCAGCAATCAAAGCACTTGTTACAGATATTGATTCTTGATCATCTTCTCCTTCATGTATTTTTCCATTAATTTCTCTATCAATAATTGGTCTATTTTCTCCATAAAATGCTGGAATCATATAACCACCATATTTATCATCACGATAAATCGTTGAGAATTTTCTATTATCTTTCACAGAAAATTCTGTTTTTTCATCAAAGTTTGTAGCAGTATGATCAAATACAAAATCTATTAACTCCTCTCCTCTTTTTGCCCAATCAATGAGTTTATAATTACTTGGTAAATTAGGCATTTTTTCTACTGTAGCAATACTTCGCTGTTTAAGATTTCTACCAGTTATTTCACTGGCATAAACTCCATTTAATTGACTTAATACCATAAAACATGATAAAAATCCTAATAATAATTTTTTCATCCTCATTCTCACTCCTTTTTTCTTTCTATTAAAATTATCATATAAATATATATAAAAGGAAATGCTCATTTACTTGAATAATTCCTTTTTTTACTTGAATAATATTTTTGTTTGTCGAACTTTGTGATATAATTTAAAAAAAGAGGATACTATCATGAAAAATATAACTATGAAAGATATTGCAGAGCAATTAAATATATCATTAAATGCTGTCTCAATTGCACTCAATGACAAGGAAGGTGTTTCAAAAGAACTAAGAATGAAAATTCTTGAAACAGCAGTCAATATGAACTACCCCTTGAAGAAATTAAATGTTAAAGCTACACTCAAAAATAAAACTTTACTTGTTATGATTGAGGATAAGAAAAAAAACGATACATATTATTATTTAGATATACTTAATCATATTGAAAAGGAGGCTAGTCTTTTTGGTTATCGTATTTTGACGGATTTCTACAGTTTTCATGATTTTCAAGTTTCTAAAGAAATCAGTGAACATCATATTGCTGGTGTTATTATACTTGGAAAAATCAATCAAGATATTATGTCTATATTAAAATTATATATCAATGAAATTGTTTGTATTAATCATTCTATCCCATATATGAATATTGATTGTATTATATCTAATGAATTTTTAGGTGGTTATTTGAGTTGTGAATATTTAATCAATAAGGGTTATAAAAATGTAGGATTTATTGGTGAGATAGAAAAATCTAAAAACTTTAAACAACGCTTTCAAGGATATAGACAATGTATGATTAATTATTTTCATCCTAAAAAGTCTGATTTTATTTGTCTTACAAAAGGTATAGAAAAAGCAGTTTTAAATGATGATTATCGTTATATTCAAATGATGTTACTCACATATAGACAAATGCCTGATGCTTTTGTTTGTGTTAATGATAGAAATGCTTCTATTGTCATTAAAGCATTACAATATAATGGATATAAGATACCTCAAGACATTAAAATTATTGGTTATGATAATATGGAATTTTGTACGAACACAACACCTACACTTTCTAGCGTAGAGATAAGTAGAAAAGAAATTGCTAAAAAAGCTATTCGTAGAATTCATGAAATGATTCATGAAGAAACAATCCCTGAAACAATTATGTTATCTCCTCAAATTATTGAACGAGACTCAACAAAATAATGATTTTATATAAAGACATATAATTATATGCATGTTTTACAACTACCAATATATTCTATCTTTTAAGAATTATTGGTTTTTTTATTACTAATCAATTATCACTACATTCACTTTCATTTAATGTATGATCTTATAAACAAAAAAGAGTAACTTATTAAAAATACGTTACTCATAATCTACTCATCTTTTTAAATTCACTAGCTTTAATGATAAGATATATTTTTTACTTCCACAAGTTTTGAATAAAATTTATAATCATTTACTGTTTTTTCTCTACTGGTATCCAAATCTCACAAAAACAATTAGGGGAACTATTTTCTAAATACAGTTCAAAATCAGTATTATCTAACATGTTATATTCAGAACTTGGCAAAAATTCCTTAAAAATTCTATTCCATGTTTCCCCAATACACCCACTATCTTTTCCAATACATTTGAATACTGCCCAAAGAGTTGGAGTAACATCCCAAATACAATACCCCTCTGGAATACTTCCACCTACATAAACCATACCTATACCATAATTAAAATGTGTTTCTTCTTTTGAAACTGGAGCACAAACCCCATATATATCATGATTTTTTGTATTTCTTTTCAGTACATCAAATGTACCATCTTCACTACATTGCTCCCAAAAATCTGATATTTCACTATTCCCTTCTTCTGAAATAGATTCATTACGAAACGATTTCGCCTTTACTAACAATTGAAACTCTTTTTTTTCTACAATTTTGTAATCCATAAATATACCACCTTCCACTGTAATTTTTATAACAAGGCGATTAAAAGATTGAAGTTTTGTTCCTGGATATCTTGCCATACTAGGTGTAACTCCATGAAACCTTGTAAATGCTTTTGCAAAACTTTCTGGTGATTCATAACCATACTTATATGCAATATCAATCACTTTTTTATTAGACATAACTAATTCTTGCCCTGCCATTGAAAGTTTTCTATTACGCATATACTCATTCGCTGTTATACCAGTAATCATGCTAAACAATCTATGAAAATGATAATTTGACATATATAGTTGTTTTGCAACATCTTCATAGCTAATTTTTTCGAGCAAGTGCTCTTCCATATATTCGACTGCTTTTTGTATACTTTGAATACCATCCATCTCTCTCACCTCGCATTTATAGTATATCTATTTCTTTTAAAATTGTCCTATCCAACCTTGCTTACTTTTGTCTTTATAAAATGTAAGTATTTATTCCAAATTATAATTCCTCTCACTATAACTTATCATTCTTTTCATTTTATTAAATACTAACTAATGAACAATTTATCCTAATACATATAAAACCTATCATCATTATTCAAAATTCCATATCTCAACCTAACATAACAATAATTTCACATTTTTTAAATTATAGTTTATATAAAATAAAGCCTCTACATATTTTCAATTTTTTATATTAAAAAGGAGTCCCGAAGAACTCCATAAGAATCATTAAGCTTTTCCGATACAACCAAATAATTCCATTTTTTCTTTAACACAAGTTTTAATAGCTTCTGCACCAGGAGCTAATAATTTACGAGGGTCAAATCCTTTACCTTCTAAATCTTTACCAGCTTCGATATATTTACGAGTAGCTTCTTGGAAGTATAATTGACATTCAGTATTAACGTTAATTTTAGAAACTCCTAATTCAATAGCTTTTTTAATCATATCTGCTGGAATACCAGTTCCACCATGTAATACTAATGGTAAAGTTCCTGTTTCTTGTTGAATTGCATCTAATGCATCGAAATCTAATCCTGCCCAGTTATCTGGATATTTACCATGAATATTTCCGATACCTGCTGCTAAGAAATCAACACCTAAATCAGCAATCATTTTACATTCTTTAGGGTCTGCAACTTCTCCAGCACCTACAACACCATCTTCTTCTCCACCAATTGAACCAACTTCTGCTTCAACTGATACACCTTTTGCATGGCATAATTCTACCATTTCTTTTGTTTTTTCAATATTTTCTTCAATTCCATAATGAGAACCATCAAACATAATTGATGAGAACCCAGCTTCTAATGCAGCTTTAGCTCCATCATAGCTACCATGATCTAAATGTAATGCAACTGGTACAGTAATTCCTAATGAATCTACCATGGCACTAACCATTGCAGAAACTGTAGTAAATCCAGTCATATATTTAGCAGCTCCTTCAGAAACCCCTAAGATAACTGGTGCTTTTAATTCTTCTGCAGTTAATAAAATTGATTTAGTCCATTCTAAGTTGTTGATATTAAATTGACCAACAGCATAGTGACCTGCTTTTGCTTTATCAAGCATTTCTTTAGCTGAAACTAATCCCATA
>CAJUJC010000038.1 GCA_910586805.1 uncultured Erysipelotrichales bacterium
CAATTCTTTCTTTTGGTTTTTCTAATCCAAAATGATCTTCATCCAAAATTCTTTCGACTTCGTTAATATCTTCTTGGTCTTTTGTTTCCTTATACCAAGGTGTTTTTAACATCCAATCAATATAAGAACGTACAACATTTGCTTCAGAAGAAGCAGCAGGCATCATATCATAACGACGTAATTCCTCTTCAATCTTATCTTTAACATAATCAGGATATGGATTATTTTTTATTTCTTCTCTAATCGCATCTGTATCATCTTCTTTATTTGGTGTATCACCTAATTCTTCTTTAATAGCACGTAATTTTTCTCTTAAATAATATTCTTTTTGATTTTCATCAATGCTTTCTTTAACTTTTAAATTGATTCTTTCTTCAATTTCATGTATAACTTTTTCTTCTTCCATACTTGCTAAAACAAGAAGTAAACGTTTATTAATATCGTTTTCTTCTAAAATTTTTTGCTTTACAGGAAATTCAACTTTAATATATTGTGCAATTGTATCTGCCAATACACTCGCACTTATACCTTCTGATAAACTTGCAAAAACTTCTCTTGGGAACATTTGTAAATTTCTATTCATTGCTTTCATATGATCACTTACTTTTCTAACCAATGCAGCCTCTTCAGCCTTATCCCCTTCTACATCTTCAATGTATCTCGTTTTAGCAAATAAACATCCTTCACGATTTTCTAGTGATAAAATTTCTACTCTCTTTTGTCCTTGAGCAGTTAATTTAATTGTACCATGATTATCTCTCTTTATCCTTCTTTTGACTTTACATAAAGTTCCAAAACGATAAACATGATCAAGGTCAGTATTTTCATCAAGAGGATTTTTTTGTGAAATAAAAACAATATTTTCATCAAAATGATTAACACTTTGATCAATTGCTTTCAAACTAAATTCCCTTCCAACATCTAATGAAATTTCTCGTTCAGGAAAAACGATCATTCCACGTGTACAAATGACAGGTAATTCAACAACAATATCCATTTCATTCATTTTTCATACCTCCTTATTTGTTATGAAAACAAGACGCAAAAGCGTCTTATTTCACATTATCTTTGATTAATTGAACAGCTTTTCTTGTAGCTAAATCATTTTTAATTTGAACTTGTTGACTTTCAAATAATGCTTTCACATCATCAAATTCTCTTCCATAATATTCAGCAATATTTTTAATTTCTTCATCAACTTCTTCTTCACTTACTTCGATATTTTCAACTTTAACAATTTCACTTAAAATTAAATTGAATTTTACACGATTTTCAGCTTGATCTCTTAATTCAGCTTTCACATCTTCAACTGTTTTACCAGTTAATTGTTGGAATAATTCCATATTCAATCCTTGTTGAGATAAATTTTGTTCTACTTCTCTAAACATCATATCAACTTCGTTATCAACCATAACTGCTGGTACAGTTAATGGTGTTTTTTCAATAACTGCATTAAAGATATCATCACTGAATTTGTTTTCTACTTCAGTTGTTTTTCTATTTTTAATTTGTTCTTTTGTATAAGTTTCTAAATCAGCTAATGTTTCAACACCATCAATATTAACATCTTTTGCTAATTCATCATCAATTTCAGGTAAAACTTTTGTTTTGATTTCATGAACTTTTACTTTAAATACAACTGATTGTCCTTTTAAATCTTCAGCTTGATAATCTTCAGGGAAAGTAAGATTTAATTCTTTTTCTTCACCAATTGTCATTCCAATAACTTGTTCTTCAAATCCTGGAATAAATGAACCTGAACCAATTTCTAATGGATAGTTTTCACCTTTTCCACCTTCAAATGCTTCACCATCTTTAAATCCTTCAAAATCAATAACTGCAGTATCACCATTTTCAACTGTACCATCTTCTTTAATAACCAATTCAGCAAATTGTTTTTGATAATTTTTAATTTCTTCTTCTACTTCTTTTTTAGTAACTCTTACACTACCTTTTTTAACTTCTAATCCTTTATATTGTCCTAATTCTACACTAGGAGCAACTGGAGCAACCACAGCTACTTTTAAAACATCTTCAGTTAATTCTTCAATATTAACTCTAGGTTGTCCAACAGGATTCACATCATTATCTAATAAAATAGATGAATAATTACTTTGTAAGATGATATCAGTTGCTTCTTCTAAAATAGCAGCTTTACCAATTCTTGCTTTCACCATTTTCATTGGTGCTTTTCCTTGTCTAAATCCATCAATTTTTACTCTTTTTGCCAATTTGTTTAATGCTTTTTCTTGAGCATCTTTCCATTCTTCAGTTGAGAATGTTACCTTTACTTCTACTTCACAATTTTCTAGTTTATTACAAACTGTTTCCATTTATACTTCCTCCATTATTTCAACAACGCTATTATACATGAATAAATTCTATAATGCAACTATTTTAACACTCTATTTGCTTGAGTGCTAAAATTTCTTGTTCAATTTCTTCTCTTTCACAATGATACATCACTTCTAAATCATCAAAATCAACATCCATATACTGTAATGTCATAATATAGTAATGAATAGTCGCAGCAATTACTCCATATTCTTCTTCATAAATATCCTTAGGATAAATTGAATACAAATAATATTCTAAATATTCTCTACATTGTTCTAGTAAACTTGGATTATCATTTTCTAGTGCAGTTTCTAAATATGTAAATATTCCCTCATATTGTGATTGTTCTAATACCAATGACATATAACTTGGATTCACATCATAAACATATCCAAATTTTTCTACTTCTATATCTTCATCAACTTGTTGTTCAATTAAGATTTCAATCAATAATGATTTTGCAAAAAAATGTCTATCTGGACTTCTTAAATAGTCTTTAATTGTTGGTATAATTAAACGAATATTTAATTGTTGTAATTGATCTAATGCCATATACAACAAGTCATCATTACACTCTTTATTTTTCAAAATTTGTTCTATTTCTTCAATGGAAAAGATTTGATTTTTTGATTCTACTTCATAATTTGCTTCTTGTTTTTCCAATAATATTTGATCATATGCAGTATTAAATAAATTCTCATATTGATAAGGAATATAAGGCATTGATAACTCTTCAATCAATAATTGTATAGCTTCCTCAAACTCACCTAACTCTTTGAGTGTTGTTACATACATAGAAACAACATCATAATAAGTATCAGTTGCTTGTGATTTTGCATACATACCTTCAGCTTTTGCCTTTACATACTCACCTAAACCAACTAAACATACTAACCTTAAATATCTTGTCTTTTCATCATTCATATCAGTGAGCATATCCAAAGCATCCTGATATTGTTGTTGAGCAATTAAACTTTCAATCATTATTAATCCTCCTTAACTGCATAGCCATTCTATCAAAATTTTATATGTTAATCAAATCATTTTACAATCACAATCAAACTTTTATTTCATATCCATATTCATACAAAGAAAAACCATCTTCAAACACTTCTTCATAAATTCCCTCAGCTTTTTTAAATCCATTTTTTATATATAAATGAATAGCTGGAATGTTGGTATCAACTACAAACAATCGTAAATATTCCTTTCCTAAAGATTGAGTTATTTCTTTTGCTTTATTTATCATCAAACTTCCTATTCCTTTATGACTATAATTGACATTTACCCCTAACCTATCTAAGTACATTGCTTTTCTTGAATCATTCATCCATTTTATTTCTTTCTCACCAATATTTGTATCACATAATACAAACGCTGAAACAATTTCACTTTTGTCTATTAATACATACATTTGATTATTCTTAATATCTTCTTCAAAAAACTCACATGGATAGATTTCATCCCAAATTTGTAAATGATCTTCATTCATTTTTTTCACAATTTGCTTATACATCTCTTTAATTCTATCTAAATCACTCAAAAGAGCTAATCTTAATTCCATTCTATCACCTTCTTTTATATAAGCAATTAAAAATTATTTTACATTTCCACTATGAATACTTGTATGACATTGATGCAATGGTAACCATTCTAAAACAAGATGAATATGTCTATCCCAAAAATCCCATTCATGAGCACCTTCGTCTTCAATATAAGTAACTTCAATATCATTTTTTATTAAAAAATCTCTAAAATCTCTATTTTGTTGAAGTAAAAAGTCATCTTTTCCGCATGCCATATAGATATGAGGCATATCTTGTTTGTTAACTTTTAATGCTAAAGTCCTATAATCCTTATCGCTACCAGGTAATTGATTCAAATCCCCAAAAACACTTTCTAAATAATGACGGTTCATCAAATATTCACTATCATATTTTGCATTGACAAAATCATCAATCAATAAAGCTGAAGATAATCCTGCAATATATCCAAATGTATCATAATATTTTAAACCATTTGTAATCGCACCATATCCTCCCATTGAAAGTCCAGCAATAAATGTATCTTCTTTTTTATGAGATAAAGGAAACATAGCTCGAGTGACTTCAACAAGTTCTTCTCCAATAAACTGAGAATGAAATTGTAAAGAATTTTCATTATCAACATAGAAATGATTTTCACCTGATGGCATAATCACAACCAAATCTTTTTCTTGTGCCCATCTTTCAATTCTTGTTCCAGATAACCAATCTGTATAATTCCCCAAAATACCATGTAATAAATATAAAGTTTGATATTCTTTTTTCGCTATTCTTCGACCCTGTTTATCTCTTTTATCAACAGGTACAATGGCATTAATTGTAACTGTACGCATTAATGATTGTGAAAAGAAATCTATTTTTATAGTTGCCATATTTTTTCCCTCCTAGAAAAAAAGAGATTTTGCAATCTCTTATTCGTCTCCAAAGCAAACACCGATAGCTTTTGCAGCTCTTACTAATTCACCATCAGGTTCAACATGTTTTTGTTTACCAATTTTTGCTCCACCAATAACTTCCTCTAATGAAGTATATCCCATAACATCTCCATTGATTGTTACAACATTACCAAACTTACCTTCATGAATTAAATCAGCAGCAGCAACACCATAACGAATTGATAAAATTCTATCATATGCATTAATATCTCCACCACGAATAATATGTCCAGGATTTACTGAACGCACTTCATGATTTGGAATCACTTTTTCTAAATCATCTGCAACTTTTGCTGCAATTCCACCTAAACGAATTGGATCTGGCGAGTCTTCTACAATTTTACCAATCACTTTTGTTCCATCAGCGTATTTAGCCCCTTCAGCAACTGCAATAACAGTATAAGGTAAACCTGCTTCATCTCTTGCTTTTACAGCTTTTGCAATATTTTCAATTGTAAATGGAATTTCAGGAATCAAACATACACCAGCATTTCCTGCTAAACCAGCATATAAAGTAATCCATCCAGCATCTCTACCCATTAATTCACAACAAATAACACGATGATGTGATTTTGCAGTTGTTGTTAATCTATCAATAAATTCAGTACCAACACTCATAGCACTCATAAATCCATAAGTAACATCTGTACTTGCTAAATCGTTATCCATTGTTTTAGGTACACCAATAACATTAACACCTTTTCTAGAAAAATCTCTAGCACTAGTCAATGTTCCATCTCCACCTAAAACAACCAATACATCAACACCAGCTTTTTTAAGGTTTTCAACTCCAACATCACTTACATCTTTTTTGACTTTTCCACCTTTTCCATCATCTACTAAATAATCAAAAAGATTATCTTTATTAGAACTAAATAAGATAGTTCCACCTTCTTTATAGATGCTTTCCACTTTTTCTTCAGTCAATTCTATATAATTATTATTGTATAAACCTCTATATCCATAAACATAGCCAATAACTTCCCAACCATATTTACGAATAGCAGTTTTTGTAATTGTTCTAATAACAGCATTTAACCCAGGACAGTCCCCACCACCTGAAAGCAATGCAATTCTTTTTACTTTCTTTTCCATATCTCTTTCCTCCATAATTTTCTTCCTACACATTATAATAGAAAAATGCCAAGACTACAATAAAAAAATGTACGAATTTTATAGAAATATTGTGATTATTTTCTATTTAGTAATATTTTCACAAGAGATTGAACTGGTAAACCTATAACGGTATCCTTATCACCTTCAATATGATCTACAAACTTATCAGCACTTCCTTGTATTCCATAAGCGCCTGCTTTTCCTACCCAATCTTGTGAAGCAATATATTCTTCAATCATATCACTAATATCTTTAAAATAAACATCTGTATGATCTACGAATGTCATTAATTCATCCTGAAAATAAATAGCAACTGCTGTATAAACAGTATGTTTATGATTTGATAATGTTTTTAAAATCTCTCTGGCATGATTTTCATCTTTCGCTTTACCAATAACTTGATTTTGAAAACATACAACTGTATCAGCACCAATAACAATATCTTGAGGATATTTATAATGAATATTAATAATTTTGTCAGTTGCTAATTTCATCAAACGTTCTTCAAGGGGTAATGACTCATCCATGACTTCATCAATAGAAGAAGCATCGATTATAAAATCGATGCCTGCTTTTTTTAATAATTCTTTTCTTCTTGGTGAAGAAGATGCAAGAATAATCTTACTCATTTGGTTTTTCTTCCTTTTTAACAATAGGTTTAGGTAATAAAGCTTTTCTAGAAACATTAACACCTTTATCAGTTATTTTTGTCACTTTTACCTTCACATAATCCCCTAATTTTAAAACATCTGAAACTTTGTTAATTCTTTCATGAGCAACATCTCCGACATGTAAGAATCCATTTGTCCCTTCAAATAATTCTACAAAGGCAAATTTATCTTCAACTCTCACAACTTTACCATCATAAACTTCTCCAATTTCAGCCTTACGTACAATATTTTCAATTAATTTTGCAGCAATATCAATAGCTTCTTGGTCATAATGATAAATAGTAACACGACCATCTTGTTCAATGTCAATCTTTACATCGTGAGATTTTTCAATAATTTCATTAATTGTTTTTCCACCTGTTCCAATAACATCTTTAATTTGATCAGGTTCAATTTTCATCATAAATACTTTTGGAGCATAAGGACTTAATTCTTTTCTAGATTCTGAAATAGCACCTAACATACATTCCATAATTTTTTGACGTCCAACTTTAGCTTGTGCCAAAGCTTCTTCCAAAATCTCTTTTGTAATACCTTCAATCTTTATATCCATTTGTAAAGCACAAATTCCCTTATGAGTACCTGCCACTTTAAAATCCATATCACCTAAGTGGTCTTCCATACCTTGAATATCAGTTAAAATTGTATAATCATCACCTTTTTTAACCAACCCCATTGCAACCCCACTTACTGGTGCACTAATAGGTACCCCAGCAGCCATCAAAGCCATAGATGATGCACAAATAGATGCTTGTGAAGAAGAACCATTTGATTCTAAAACCTCAGAGACAACACGAATTGTATATGGAAATTCATCTTCGCTAGGAATAACTTGAGCCAATGCTCTTTCACCCAATGCTCCATGTCCAATTTCTCTACGCCCAGGAGCACCCATTCTTCCAGTTTCACCTACTGAATAAGGTGGGAAGTTATAATGATGCATAAATCTTTTTTGATCTTCTAATCCTAAACCATCTATTTTTTGATGTTCACCTAAAGCACCTAATGTACAAGCAGATAACACTTGAGTTTCACCACGAGTAAATAAAGCTGAACCATGAACTCTTGGTAATAAATCCACTTGAGCATTCAAAGGTCTCACTTCATCAACTTTACGTCCATCAGGTCTTACTTTATCTTCAGTAATTAAACGTCTTACTTCATCTTTTTCTAAATCATGTAAAACAATTTTCACTTGTTTTAAAGTTTTTTCCTGTTCTTTTAAATCAGCATATTCTCTTTCTTCAAACATAGCTACAACTTCAGCATTGATATCATCGATTGCACCATATCTTTCTAACTTACCAGGAATACGAACTGCATTAATCATTCTTTCCTTAGCAATATTCTCTACTTCTTCAACAATATTTGGATTCAATTCAAATAAAGGAATTTCAATTTTTTCTTTACCACAAGCTTCAACCACTTGTTCTTGGAAAGCAATTAATTCTTTAATTTTTTCATGCCCAAATAATAATGCATTTAACATTGTTTCTTCATCAACTTCTTTAGCATCAGCTTCAACCATATTAATAGCATCCTTAGTTCCAGCAACTTCAAGATTAATTAAACTTCTTTCCATTTCTTCAGGTCCTGCATTAACAGTAAATTCTCCATCAATCAATCCCACATTAACCCCTGCAATTGGTCCATTAAAAGGAATATCTGATAAGCATAATGCAAGTGAAGCCCCTAACATTGCAGCCATCTCAGGAGTTGCATTTTGATCTACTGATAAAACAGTATTTACAACTTGAACTTCATTTCTAAATCCATCCGCAAATAAAGGACGAATTGGTCTATCGATCATACGAGCAGTTAAAGTTCCATGTTCACTAGGACGCCCTTCTCTTTTCAAAAATCCACCAGGAATCTTACCTACTGAATATAACTTTTCTTCGTATGTAACTGTTAACGGAAAGAAATCAACATCTTTTGGTTCTTTCCCAGCAACAGCTGTTGATAAGATAACTGTATCATCATAGCGTACCAAAACTGAACCATTTGCTTGTTTTGCTAATTCACCAGTTTCAACAGTTAAATTTTTTCCATAAAACTTTGTACTAAATACTTGTTTTGACATATATTATTTCCACCTCTTTATTATCTTTAGTATTATAGCATAACTCTTTTATATAAGAAACACTTATTTTTCTTTTAATATACCCATTTTTAATTTATAGTCTAAAATCTTTAAAACAGCTCTATTTATAATCTCCTCATCAATACGGTTTTCTTTAACTGCATCGATAACAGCAGGAATTTGTTCTTCAAAATCAGTACAACACAATAAATCATTACCAGCCAAAATTGCCAATACTGCAACTTCTTCATTATTTGCAAAATCTTTAACCCCATTCATTACCAAATCATCAGTAATAATTAATCCATCATAATTTAAATGTTCTCTTAAAATATCATGAACTTTCTTTGATAATGATGCAGGATATTCTTTATCCATGCTTTCTACAATATTATGAGAAACCAATATAACATTCGAACCAGCATCTATCCCAGCTAAAAATGGAATAAAATCAGAAGACTCAAAATGATCAAAAGAACGTTTATCATATGCAATCCCTGTATGCGTATCTTTATTGTTACCATATCCAGGAAAATGTTTTAAAACCGAAACAACATTATTTTTATTCATTTCACTAACAACTGTTTCAACATACTTAGCAGTTTCATTTGCATTTTTTCCAAAAGTCCTTTTATACATAAAATCCTTTGAATGAACTGATATATCACTTACAGGAGCAAAATTCATATTAATACCTATACTTTTTAGTAGATTACACTTTTTGGTTGTATCACTTTTAATCAAAGACATACCACCCTTTTTATATAAGACTTGGGGTGAGTAAAAAGGTGTATCTTTAAATGCCTTAAAACAACTCATACGATTAACTGTTCCACCTTCCTCATCAACACCAATAAACAAAGGAATATCAGCTTCATCTTGATAAGATTCTATTGTCTTTTTCATACTTGCTTTTGTTTCATTTCCAAAATCCTTGGCAAATAAAATATATCCACCTATATGATATTCTGATACTTTTTTTACTGCATATTCATCTGGACATCTCACTATAAACATTTGACCAACTTTTTCTTCCAATGACATTTCTTCTAATAATTTTTCACTATACCTTTTCTTATCTTGCTCTAAAGCTTTTTTATTATTATTTTCGTTCATTTTTGTTTCATCCTTAACAGTTGCTGTTTTTAAAGAATCATCACTCTTTTGATGATGAGCATTAAAAAATAAAAAATAAGAACACACACCTACAATAGCTCCTAAAGTTATAAATAATATCTTTTTCATCTCTATCGTCTCCTACAATATACAAATATTAACATATTTATGCAAAAAATACATTCATTTTAAAGAAAGAAAAAAGATATTCTTGCGAATATCCTTATCTTCTTAAACCTAATTTGTCAACCAATACTGTATATCTATCAAGATCTTTATTTTTTAAATATTTTAATAAATCTCTTCTTTTACCAACTTTCTTTAAAAGACCTCTGTTTGAATGATAATCTTTTTTATGCACTTTAAAGTGTGCATTTAATTTGTTGATATCAGCAGTTAATACAGCGATTTGTACTTCTGGAGAACCAGTATCTCCTTCTTTAGTTGCATATTCTTTAATAATAGCAGTTTTTTCTTCTTTAGTTAACATTTTTCTTCCTCCTTATCTTATTCTTAACCATTACCAAGATATAGGTCGAGGACTCTTATATCCTAGATATAGTCGCACTTGTCATTATAAAGAAATCATAGGATTTGTCAAGACTTTCTTATACAATCCATTTGATTTCTTTCCTTTTGTATCATATATATAGCAACACCTAAAATAATAAATCCAACAAAATGAAAAACATCAAATTTTTCTCTTAAAAATAATAAAGATTCAACATATGTAATCATTGGATTTAAAGATAAATAGAAACTTGTTTTTAATGCTCCTATCTTTTCAATAGACTTCATATAAATGACTTGTATAAATGCAAAACCAATCCCTGATACAATGACAAATAAAAACCAATGAAGTAATGGAACTTGAACAAAAGCATTAAACTTTAATTGTCCTTTATATAAACAATGAATAAATAAAAATATAAAACCATATAATAATTCATAAAAAACCAAAGTCAATGAATGTGATAATTCCCATTTTTGAATCAAAACATTACCTAACATATATAAAAGCATGCCTATAAATAAATAATAAAAGCCTATTTTTATGTTAAAAACCTGAAAATGAATAGATAACAAAAAAGCGAAAACTGATAAAAATAATGCTATATATTCTTTATTTGTTCCCTTGTGCTTTAATAAAAATAAAGAAAATATAAAAGTCAATATAGGTGCCAAAGCATTCATAAAAGCATTATCTATCCCCTTAACTTCACTCATTCCTAAAAATGTAAAAAGAAAATTAAGATATATAGCAAGTATTCCAATAATCAATGCATGAAAATGATTATGATATTGAAAAGATATTTTTTTCATTTTCATATATAAAAAGATAAATAGACATGAAATCAAAACACGCATAGTTGCCAGTAATAAAAAAGGAATCTCAAGAAGTAATAACTTCATAACAATAACATTTGTTCCCCAAAAAAATCCTGCTAATAATAACCATATATAAATTGACATACAATCACCTTTTTTATTATTAACAAAAAAGAAGAAACTTAAATACTCTTTTTAAAATAATTTATAATTTCTTCTTGATCATGATTTAATTGTGCTATCAATTGTTCTTTGTTTTCAAACATTTTTTCATTTCTTATTTTATGATAAAAGACGACCAAAACATTTTGATCATAAATATTTTGATGAAAGTCAATGATATTAATTTCTAAAGATGTTTTTTCTAACTCTTTAAAAGTCGGATTAAACCCAATATTACACATACCTATATGCCATGCTTCACCAATTTTAACTTTCACTGCATAAACACCCCGACAAGGTAAAAAATAAGACTGATAATCAATATTCGCAGTTGGAAATCCTAAAGTATGTCCTATGCTTCTTCCTTTAATAACCTTGCCTTGAATACAGTATTCTCTTCCTAATAAATAATTAATGTTTTCTATATGTCCTTCATCCAAAGTCTTTCTAATTCTTGTTGATGAAATTTTTTCACCCTCATAAATGACTTCATCAATCACACTTGTATCAAAATCATCATATGATTTTAATAACTCAATATCGCCACTATTTTTATACCCAAAGTGAAAATCAAAACCACATACAATATGCTTGATATGATTGTTAATGAGATAGTTTTGAATAAAATCTTGAGGTGGTAAAGCAGCAACCTCTTTTGTAAAGCGAATAATAAATAAATAATCGATCCCTATTTTTTCTAATATTTCAATTCTATCTTCCATTGTTGTTAACATTTTTTCTTCAGGTATTCTTCCTAATACATACAAAGGATAATGATCAAAAGTCATAAGAGCAGTTTTGTAATTCTTTTCATTTGCAACTTTTTGAACTTCATTAACCAAAGCCATATGTCCAATATGTAAACCATCAAAAAATCCTAATGCACTACATATTGGTTCATTCATATTAATTTGAGTTCCATCTAATTTGATAATCTCCATCAAAATAATCCCCTTATACTTTTTAAATACCCATTTCCGTTTGGACCATAAACGGCTAAAACTTTCCCATCACGATTAACAACAACGACCTGATGATCAATATCGCTTCTTATCAACTTTCCATGATAAACGATATTTTCATCATCAACAATATAATGCTTATAGTCTTTAAACGCTTCTTCTAAAGAAAGAAATTGTACTTTTCCTTCTTTTAATTCATCAATACTGAAACAATCCTTTAAATCAAAATGACCTGAACGGCTACGCAACAAATGAGACATATGGCCTGGATATCCTAATTTTTTTGCTATATCAACACATAAGGAACGAATATAAGTTCCTTTAGAACATAAAACTCTAAACTGAATATGATTATCTAATTGCTTCAATAATTCTATTTCTAAAATCTCTATATCTCTAGGCTGAATATCAACCTTTTCATTATGTCTTGCATACTCATACAACTTTTTTCCATTGACTTTAATTGCTGAATAAATGGGTGGAAGTTGTTTTTGTTTTCCTAAAAAAGATTTTAAAACTTTTTCAACATCATCCACACCTTGAAACTCTTTTTCTTCTAACACAACCCCACTACTATCATAAGTATCAGTAGAAGTTCCAAGCGTAAGTGTTGCTATATATTCTTTTTGTTCACTTGTTAAAAACTGCAAAGCCTTTGTAGCCTTTCCTATACATAAAACCAAAACACCAGTTGCATCAGGATCTAATGTTCCACAATGTCCTACTTTTTTTGTATGTAAACTTTTCCTTGCAATATTTACAACATCATGACTTGTCATGCCTGCTGGTTTATTAATTAATAAAATTCCGTTCATTTTATCACCTTGTATTATTATAACATAAAGCTATATATATTGTAAAAAGGTTTATCAAAGAGTTTATGTTATGCCTTTTGAGTATAAGAAAGTATGAATTATTGGTATTTGTATTCTTTAAAATCATCATATATAATCATCTCACCAAGACAAAGGAGGATTTATATGTCAGCATTAACAACTTTATTCCCAGTTTTCTTTATGGTAGGACTAGGACTTATTTCAAGAATAAAAGGATGGGTTACTTCCAAACAAAAAGAAGGAGCTAATCATATTATATTTAATATCTTATTTCCTATTCTTATTTTTAATATTTTATTAACTGCTACAATTGAAGTATCTACATTCTTTATTGTGGCTTATGTTTTTATAGCATTTGGTTTAGCAATTATTGTTGGACAATTAACAGGAAAACTAACTGGAGAAAAGTTCAGCCATTTTTCTCATTATATGATGACAACAGTTGAAGGTGGAAATGTTGCATTACCACTTTATACTTCAATTGTTGGTGTTGCTTATGCAAGCAATACAATTATTTTTGATTTAGCTGGAACTTTAATGGCTTTTATTGTTGTTCCTATTATGGTAGCAAAATCAAGTGCTGCTCATATAACAACAAAAGAACTTATCAAAAAATTATGACCAATTCATTTGTATTAGCAGTTACCCTTGGTTTAACTTTAAATTTAACAGGAATTTATACATTATTTTCACAAACTTCTTTCATTGACCTTTATACAAATACCATAACAACTGCTACCAATCCAATTATGGGACTAATTTTATTTGTTATTGGTTATAACCTCAAAATTAATTTAGAAACATTAGGTCCCATCTTAAAACAATTAATGGTAAGGTTTGTATTCTATATATGTGTGATCGTAGGATTTTTTATCTTCTTCCCACAAATGATGGCTGATAAGACTTATTTTATTGCTGTTCTTATTTATTTTACCTGTCCAACTGGTTTTGCATTACCTATGCAAATCACTCCACTCTTTCAAAATAAAGATGATGAAAGTTATACATCGGCATTTATATCACTGGGTATGATTATGACATTAGTCATCTATACGATTACGGTCCTATTTATTGCTTAGAGGTTTTTACCTCTTTTTTATTTGATGAGAAAATAGATGAATTAGATTAGAAAAATAAAGGAGAAGAATGCATCCAGACGATACTTTCTCCCTATCATTTTTTCAAGCAATATCCTTTTTTTATTTCATTTTTCCATAAGATTTTATAATACCAATCAACTGTCTTTCCTATGTCTTATTCAATTTTTCAAAGTAATAATGTCATAATTTATATCGCTCCATGTAAAGTGCAGTTTTACCTTGTAAACACAATGTTTCTCGCTTGTTAATGTATATTGTCTCTTGTTTGTTATCCCCCTTTATTAGATAACAAGAACTTGACATTCGTTCACAAGCTCACTCAACTTTCAAAGTGAACCAATCACTTATAAATAGTGGAAACATCTAAGAAGTTTTTGCACCGTAGTGACTAGAGCCCACCACCAGCATGAAATACTTTATATCAAACGCATCTAAAAACTGGAATTTAAATAAAAGCAGATAATTAAAATGCATACCTATTACTTAACATCAATTTGAATTTTTCCAGGAATTTTTTTAAATTCAAAACTATCAAACTTTGCTTTTACAGAATTATTTTCATCAAAAAATTCTACACATACGTAATCATCTAATAATCCTTTTATAACTATTATAATGAAATCTACACCATCACCAATTTTGTTCAAATATGTGGCGATGTCTTTGGTTATAGGAATACTTTTAGAATTTACTATAATCTTAGAATTTTTCTTATTGCAAACATAAGGTAACTTAAAATATCTTCTTATTTCTATTAAAAATCCTAACTTATATACATTTGCATTTTTTCTATATTCATATCTTCTATCATAATGCTTATTAAAAATTCTACCCCACTCCCTTATAAAGGTATTATAATTAAACGAATTTTGACCATTTATGAGTTCGTTTATAATATTTTTTAATTTAATACTAGCATCTTTCGCATCTTGTAATTCAAATGTATTATTTACAGCTTTGAAATTGTATTTTTTAAATAAATTTTTGATATCGTTATAAGTATAGCGACCTAAACCAGTGTGCTTTTTCTTATCTAAATACAACATATCAATATGAAAATGTTCTATACCTATAACCTTATTATTTCGTTCTAAAATAAAATCAGGACTTTCTTGTGATTTATCTTCCACTAATTTGAATTTTTGCAACCATGGAACTTTATTAATTGCATTATCCAAGCAAGATTTTTCTAAATCTTTTTTTTCACAAAATATATCTATGGTTGATTGATTTATACTTTCTTTATCCATATGACTCTTACCTCTGCAAATTCCTATTTATCGTTCTCTTTAGTATAAATTATATCACTTCAAAAATAAAAAGGCACTATATTTCAAGTGTCACCCTTCTATAACTTTGCATAACTTTCTATAAGTTGTTATTTAAAGTTCTTTCATTTATTGTAAACTACTTTCTTTTCTTCTCATTGTTTTTTCGATAGATATAGTATTTATGCAGCTATTCTCGATTTTTCTTTTTGTAAAGAAAAAAGTGGATTCCCACTTATTCCACTTCTCTATAAATGTTATGAACTGTAATTGTAAACACTGCTTCTTTACCAGCCATATCTGCATGACCATAATCTTCTGGGAAAGTCGCTTTTACATCTTTTGTTTCATCTTTTTTCATGCCTACAATTCCTTCTTCAAATCCAGGAATAAACATTCCTGAACCAATCAATGCGACTTGATTCTTTGCTGAACCACCTTCAAAAACTTGACCATCAATTTTCCCTTCAAAATCAATTACAACTAAATCTTTATTTTGAACTGTCTTTGTTGTAGAACATCCACATAAAATAGCTAAACAAGCTAATAACGCTAAAATCTTTTTCATACATATCTCCTTTTATTTATGATTAATAACATAATAATTTTTCTTACCACGTCTAATAACAGTTGCTTCTTTACCAAAAGCATTATCTTTTGCAATAACAAACTCTACATCAGTCACTTTTTCTCCATTAACCAATACAGAACCACCAGTCACAAATTGTCTTGCCTCTCTATTTGAAGATGCAGCTCCAACTTTAACCAAGGCTGTTAAGATTTGTGTATCTTCTTCTAACTCAATACTTGGAACACCATTAAAACATGATTGAACTTGTTCCAATGTTAAGTTTTGAATTTTACCTGAGAATAACATTTGACTAATGTCTAAAGCTTCATGATAAGCATCTTCACCATGAATAAATGTAATGACTTCTTTTGCTAAAGCTTTATGTGCTTCTCTTAAATGAGGTTGTGTTTTATTCTTTTCTTCTAATTCTTCAATTTCTTCTTTAGATAAGAATGTTAAGAATTTTAAGTAATCAATTACTTTTTCATCTTCTGAGTTAATAAAGAATTGATACATTTCATAAGGTGAAGTTTTCTTTCTATCCAACCAAATTGCATGACCATTTGTTTTTCCAAACTTTGTTCCATCACTTTTTGTAAGTAATGGCATAGTAAATCCATATGCTTCTTTTCCAGTTTTCTTTCTAATCAATTCAATACCAGCAGTAATATTTCCCCATTGATCTTGTCCCGCAACTTGCATATGACAATCTTTATTTTCATATAACCAATAAAAATCCATAGCCTGCATAATCATATAAGAAAACTCAGTATAAGTAATACCTAAATCTAATCTTCTTTTAACAATATCTTTATTTAACATATAGTTAATATTAAAATATTTTCCATAGTCTCTTAAAAAATCAATAAAATTTAAATCTTTAGACCAATCATAGTTATTTACAACCTCAAATCCAAATAAATCAATCGCTTGTTTCTTTAAACAATCAAAATTATGTTGAACTTGTTCCTTTGTAATCATTGGTCTTTCTGTATCTGGTTTAGGATCACCAATTAACCCTGTTGCACCACCCACCAATAAAATAGGATTATGACCAGCATCTTTTAATCTTTTACTAATTAAAAAAGACGAAAAATGCCCAATATGTAAACTATCTCCAGTAGGATCAGTTCCAATATAAAAGGTCATTCCACCATTATTTAATTTTTCTTCGATTTCAGGTGAACTTACATCTTTTATTAATCCACGCCATACCAATTCATCATAAATTTTCATTTCTTTCCCTCCTTATATAATAAAAAGAGAATTCATCAAAGGACGAATTCTCGCGGTACCACCTTTATTTATGTTTAAAAACATACTCTCTTATTGATAACGGTACTCACCGTCTAAGCTTTTCACTTAGAAGCTCCAGAGTGTATTCATTATATCTAGTCATTTGTTTTCACCAACCACAAATTCTCTATAACACATCAATATAACTACTTCTCTCTTTCAACACTGTAATACTATATTAAGCGATTTTCATATTGAAGTCAACATCATTTTGCATTTTGATTAATAAACTCAACTGATGTTTTAGAATAGACAATCTTTTGAGCTTGATATAAACTAAAATATCCTGATAACACATAACAAAATGATACAACAACTGCAAATGCCACCAAATATTCACTACCAAACAATTCAATTCCCAATGCAAGACTTGTCAATGGACAATTCACTACACAACAAAACATACCAACCAACCCTAATGCTCCACCAATATGAGGATCAAGACCTAAAATACTACTCATTGTAT
>CAJUJC010000039.1 GCA_910586805.1 uncultured Erysipelotrichales bacterium
CAATAACTGCTTTCCCTGAAGAATATCTTTTTTCAAACTCTCTATATGATTGATCGTCAATTCAAGATGATCTATATCCTTAAAATATGTTGAAATACCTTGATGCACATTTTGATGCATTGGGCTAAAATCAATAACATTTCCTACAATAGCATATTTCACAGCATCATCAAAAGATAATATTTTTTCATCTATTTCATCAATTTGACTTAAAAACAAATCATTATAATGATTTTTAATATCCTTATAAGGGTCATCATTTCCAATATGATCTTTTATCATAGAAAAAACTTGTCCTATGATTTCTGGATTACTTTGATGAAAATCCATTTGACTCATATACTCAAAAACTTTTTTGAATAATTGTTCACTATCTTGTAAATGAGTGATTTGTGTGATTTTAACAATTTGATTAACCAAACAAGGTAAACATTCTTTATTCATTTCCATTATTCTTGTCCATCACTTTTCTTTAAATCATCATAAGTATTCATAAACACATCACTATTAAACACATAAATATGCGTTAATCTTTTATGTTGAACAACAAGATGATGTTTAGTTTTCTTTTCAATAAATTGAATATCTTTATAATCAATCATTACAGGTAACATTGCAAAAATTTTCCATTCATAAACAATCATAGCATCTTCAAATAAGACAATTTTATATCTACCTACCAATAATCCAAATGCTATTAAAGATAATAATGACATCGCAATGACTTTTGTTTTTTCACCTTCTATCAAAGAATAAATTCCCATACCTAAAAAAAATAAAAATAAAATAAAACAAACAATAAACATTCTATATTCTTTAAATTTCTTTTGCATTTCTATTACCTACCTTAAATATATAAATCATTCTCTTCCATTTAATCATTAAACTTATACATAATCATATGTTACAAAACTTTTTTCTGTCAGTCAATCATAATAAAACTTTACGTTATCAAATCATATCAGTTTATTTTATTCAGCAATAAAATTTTTGAAAAGAAAAACCCATTTCAATCATTCAAAATGGGTCTTATGTATTTCATATCTTATCTAATTTTATCAATAATGATTTTTGCGCAATCAATCTGATTTGGGATATTTCCATCTTTATCTTTTACTCTCCAAATATCAGGTGTGATTTCATCTGCAACATAGATTTTACCGTTTTCATCATAACCAACTTCAATTTTTAAATCAATTAACTGTAAATCCATTTTTGCAAGTTCTTCTCTTAAAACAGCGCCAACTTTAGTTAAAACACTTAATGCTTCATCATATTGACCTTCAACTAAAAGTCCTTTCATAATACAAATTCTTTCACTGATAAGAGGATCACCTTGTTCATCATCTTTTAATGTCACTTCAAGATATGGAGGTTCAAATTCAATACCTTCATCAAGTGTAAATCTACGACACATACTACCTGCTGTATAGTAACGAAGTACAAATTCTAATTTTGGAACAGTTAAATTTCTAACTTCCATTAAACCTTTTTCAATATCAGATCCTAAATAATGAGTAGGTACACCATTTTTTTCCATTAATTCAAAAAAGTATTTTGAAACTTCAAGACCAATTTTTCCTTTTCCTTCAACACTCCCTCCAACTGAGTTAGAACCTGGATCAAATACTCCATTTTCCCCAGTTGCAGAATCCTTAAATAATAAGTAAACCTTTCCTGTTTCTTCATCTTTAATTACATTCTTTGTTTTTCCTTCATAAAGTTGTTTCATAAGATTTTTCCTTTCATGATAATATATTAACTATTTATCGACCTTAGTTTATCACAAAAAAATAACTAAGAAAATATTTTTTTTACTTTTTTTAACAACAATGAACCTTTTTATTTATATAACAATAACTACCAAAAGAGATAAAAACAAAAAATTTCTATCTTTTTAGACATAACACACATCTCTATTTTTATTTGATAATACCACAAAAAAGAAAAAAATCTCATTATATTTAATATGCATTTTTTATAATCACAGACTAAGAAATATCAAAAAATTTGTCATTATAAATAATTTAGTAAGAGCTATCATATCAAAAAGAAATTACTTTAATGATAGTATAAATTCTTTAAAATCACTTTTATTCCATGTCACAGGTGTTGGATATAAAGGGTTTCCTTCTCTAGTAGCCCACTCTACAATTTGATCAATATCTTCTTCCTTTAAAACTGGAGGATATTTTGGAATATTCATTTTTATTTTCAAATCTTCAATCCATGTTATAAATGCTTCAGCTTTTGCTTTGTCAGTTTGTTCTTTCACTTCAATACCACAAACATCACATAACTCTGCTAACCTTTTATGAACTGTTTCACCATATTGTCTCATGACAAAAGGAAGTAATATACTCATAACAAGACCATGTGGTGTTCCATACAATCCTCCTAAAGCATGTCCTATTGCGTGAACATATCCCACTGAACCTCTTGTAAAAGCACGCCCTGCATAAAAAGCAGCTCTTTGTAAATTTTGACGTCCTTGTACATCACTACCATCTAAATAAACTTTATAAAGATTATCATAAATAAGTTTTACAGCTTTTTTACATAATTCTTTTTCCACTTTAGAATTATAAGTATGATTTGTATATGCTTCAACTGCATGACATAATGCATCCATTCCTGTTGTCGATGTAATATGTGGTGGTAATTCTAATGTTAATTCAGGATCTAAAACTGCATATTTAGGCATCAATGAAATATCATTAATAGAAGCTTTATGATGTGTTTTTGTATCAGTGATAACAGATGCAATTGTTGTTTCTGAACCAGTACCAGCAGTTGTAGGAACTGCAAAAATAATAGGAATACGCTTTAACACTTTAAATAATCCTTGAAGTTGTGCAATTGATTTCTTTGGTCTTGCGATTCTTGCTCCAATAGCTTTAGCACAATCCATAGGTGAGCCTCCACCAAAAGCAATCATAGCTTCACAGTCATTTTGTTTATATAACATAACACCTGCTTCAATATTGATATCAGTAGGGTTAGGTTCAACATCATCAAATATAATATACTTCACATTTTCTTCATCCAATGTATCAATCATCGTATCTAACAAATGTAAGCCAATTAATGTTTTGTCTGTAACAATGAAAACCTTTTGAAATCCTTCTTCTTTTATCCATACAGGTAATCTTTTAATTGAACCAGATCCTTCTATCACTTTTGGCATTTTCCAAGGAAGACAATACAGCCCCACTTTCATAACTCCCTGATAAATGCGACAATAAATTTTCATCATATAACCTCCCCCCTCAACAATACCCTGTTATAAAATTCTATTTTTTCATCTAAAAGATAATGAACATTATCTTAAGTAATCCCTTTCTCTTTTACTCTATTCGCTTTTGGTAAACCAACAATTTCTTTGTCATAATTATACTCCTATTCTTTTGAATTGTATACTTTTACGAATTTCAAGTTATTTATGAATAATTTTGTATAGAATTTCGTATAATATTATACAATCTTTTAATTATCTTTTATTTTTTAACGATTTATACAAATTAGATACACAAATTTTATCAAATATACAAATTATTTAGATAATAAAAAATTTTCATATTGATTTTTTTTTTAAAATCAATATAATATACACCATAGGGAGGATATAAGTATGGAATATATCGAAAGAGTATTAAATGAAGTGAAAATGAAGAATGCTTCTGAACCTGAATTTATTCAAACTGTTGAAGAAGTTCTAACAAGTTTAAAACCAGTTCTAGAAGCACATCCTGAATATGAAAAATATGCTATTTTAGAAAGATTAGTAGAACCTGAAAGAGTGATTATGTTTAGAGTATCATGGGTTGATGATGAAGGTAAAGTTCAAGTTAATCGTGGATACCGTGTACAATTCAATAGTGCGATTGGACCATATAAAGGTGGCTTAAGATTCCATCCATCTGTATACTTAG
The DNA here is from genome assembly GCA_910586805.1 of uncultured Erysipelotrichales bacterium. GTDB lineage: Bacteria > Bacillota_I > Bacilli_A > Erysipelotrichales > Coprobacillaceae > MGBC140090. The sequence goes on from CAJUJC010000039.1 coordinate 3,933, forward strand.
GAATTATTAAGTTCTTAGGATTTGAACAAATTTTTAAAAACTCATTAACAGGATTACCAATTGGTGGAGGTAAAGGTGGTAGTGACTTTGATCCAAGAGGTAAATCTGACAATGAAATCATGAGATTTTGTCAAGCATTCATGACAGAATTATATCGTCATATTGGTCCTGATGTTGATGTTCCTGCTGGAGATATTGGTGTAGGTGGTAAGGAAATCGGTTATTTATTTGGACAATATAAACGTATTAAAGGTGCATATGAAAACGGTGTATTAACTGGAAAAGGTTTAACTTATGGAGGAAGTTTAATTCGTCCTGAAGCAACTGGATATGGTGCTGTTTATTATGCTGAAGAAATGTTAAAACACTTTGGTGAAGAAATTAAAGGTAAAACTTTTGCATTATCTGGATTTGGTAATGTATCTTGGGGAGCAGCTGAAAAAATTACTGAACTTGGAGGTAAAGTTGTTACAATTTCAGGACCAGATGGTTATATTTATGATGAAGCAGGACTTACTCAAGAAAAAATCAATTATATGTTAGAAATGCGTGCATCAGGAAGAGATAAAGTTCAAGATTATGCTGATAAATTTAATGTTCCTTTCTATGCAGGTCAAAAACCATGGAATGTTAAAGTTGATGTTGCTATGCCTTGTGCTACTCAAAATGAAATTGGTTTAGAAGAAGCGAAACAAATTGTTGAAAATGGTATTAAATATTTAGTAGAAGTTTCTAATATGCCAACAACAAATGAAGCTATTGCTTATTTGGTTAAACAAGGTGTAACAGTTGCACCAAGTAAAGCTGTTAATGCTGGTGGTGTTTCTGTTTCTGCATTAGAAATGTCACAAAACTCTATGCGTTATGGTTGGTCAAAAGATGAAGTAGATCAAAAGTTAAAAGATATTATGAAAAACATTCATGATAATAGTGTTGCAGCAGCTCAACGTTATGGTTTAGGATATGATTTAATCAAAGGTGCAAATATTGCAGGTTTTGAAAAAGTTGTTGATGCTATGATTGCTCAAGGAATTGTATAATTTTACAATTCCTTTTTTGTTAAAATATTGAGCATATATGTTATCATTTTGATATAGACATAGTGAATCATTATTATATAATAAATATTGAAAGGAGATTTCTATGAATATTGGTAATAAATTAAAACAATTAAGAAAAGAGCATCATCTTTCACAAGAGCAATTTGCTGAATTATTTCATATCTCTAGACAAACTGTATCAAGATGGGAAGCAAATATTTCATCACCTGATATAAAAACATTTCAAAAGATATGTGATTATTATCAAATGAATATTGATGAATTCTTAGAACAGTCACACAAAACGAAATATCCAAATTCTATTTATTTTATTTTTATACTTTGTTCTTTTCTTTGTATTATTTTATCATTCTTTTTACCAAGCACTGCTGAATCAGCAAGTTCAATTGTTTTATATACACCCTCAATGATTGCTTTTATCATAGGTATTCTTTCATTACCTATTTCATTATTTCTATTCATTAGAAATCATAAGGAAAAGTAAATGAAAAAAACACTTATTTTATTTTATATTCTTTTTATAACAAGTATCTTTATTATAACCCTATTATGTTTAAGTATTGCCTTAAATTATACTTTGACAAGTTTTCCATGGTGGGTTCACATTGTTTATCCAGGTATTTTGTTTACAATTTTCCTTTTATGTTTTTCATTGTTTATTACATATAAATATAAAAGATATCTTGAATTGATTATAATAATTATTATCTTTTTATTACAAATAATTCTATTAATATAAACATACTACATATAACTTATAATAACATCAAAGTTTCTCCAACAAAATATAGCATTTATAATTTAAAAACTCCAACTTTATGATGAAGTGGAGTTTTTATATGATTATTATTGGTTTTATAAAAAGAAAGTATTTATTACAATACAATTTTTAATTCTTGCATAAATAAATTGTATTTAAACTTAAAAGGTATCTAAAAACCTATCAAGATTCTAGATACCTTTCCTTAATATTTAGACAATCTATGTCCTTATGAAATTGTGGATTTTCATATTTCCCACTTCATTCAATTTTAGAATCCTTTGACATTGATAACTCTCATAATTTTTACAATATCATTTCTATATCCTTTAAAGTTATCACTTCTCAAGATACTTCATGAATAAAATCAATATAACTATTCATTTTCAATAACCAATCATATACTGTAAAAACTTGGATTCTTTTCAAAACTGTCATGTGTCAAATTGAAAAGTTTTTCAATTATTCACACTTTGCTTCATTATTTTTCAGATTTTTTCTTTTTTGCTACTATCAACCAAATAGCACCTAATGCTACAACAACTGTTGCTACAGCAATCATAACCATACTTGATGATTTTGATTCTTCTTTTACTCCACCTTGTGGTGTTTGATTTTCAGTAATATCTGTTTCGTCCCCACTCGTTGGTGTTTCATTTTCTGTTATATCTGTTTCGTCTTCATCTACTGGTACTTGATTTTCTCCAACATTGCCAGTTACATTTGATGTATCTCCATTTGCTGGTCTTTGTTCAGTTGGTGGAGTTACATTTGGAGTTGTTGGACGATTTGGTGTTACTGGATCTACTGGTTGACTTGGATCAACTGGATTAGTTGGTGGTGTAATATCAGGAACTTTTACTAACCCTTTGATTGCAGCATCAATCTTATCAATCATGATAATGATATCTGCTTCTGTTCCATTCACCCTCAACTTCTTAGCTTCATCCAATAAGTCTGCTAAAATTTGATATGATTCAGTTGTATATAAGCTTTCATCAATTTTTTGATTAATTTTTTTATCTAACTCTCTTATATCTACCAATCCTAAAATAACTTCGTTAACATTGTCTTTCATCTTTATAAAATCTTTTTGAGAAATTTCTTTTTTCACATCAATATCTTTTAATAAAGATGATACTTTAAAATATGATTCAGCTGTATAATTTTTTGCATTTATAGCCTTTAATTGATCAACCAAAGACTGAACTTCTTTTTGAGTTGCTTTGTTGACAAGTCCTTGTCTAGCAGTTTGTAAAGCTTTTACAGCCTGATCAATTTCTTCTTGAGAAGCATCATTTCTCAATTCTTTCACATCCAAACGATCATAAGCCTTTTTATATTCACTATATGTCGCACTCATAAAACGATCTGAATCAGTTTTTTCAAATGCGTTTATTTCTACATTCAACATTTGAATATTAACTAATTGATCATAATAAGCAAACATAGCTTCTACTATTTTTTGTTGTTCAACTTTATCAATTGATGAGTCCTTAAGCATATTTTTCACATCATTAACAGAATTTTCAAAAGGATTTATTGTAGATAAAGTATAGTTTTCTTTATGACCTAAAATATCTTTTTCAAATGTTTCAACTTGAGGTAAAATATTGTCTAAATCAAGTTTTAAATCATTATATGCTTTATCTAATGCTTCTAAAGCTTTCAAAACATCTTTACTATCAGTAATCGAATTCATCAATTCTTTTGCTGCAGATAATTGAGTTTCAAAATTCTTATATGATGCTTCTTCAAATGAATCTGAAACAATAACATCATACTTTTTAATTTGATTCATTAAATCTTTTGCATATTCATTTAAATCGTAAGCTTCACTCAAAACTTTATATTGTTCAATATATTCAGCAGCTGTAACATTTGCTTCGATCATTTCTTGAGAATCTTTTAAAATATCTTTTAAGTTATCCAATGAATCTTTGTGATAAATTTCTTCATCTAATATACTTAATTCATATTGAATACTTTCTACAAAAGACACAAGATTTTCTTTAGGAATAGCACTAAATACTAACTGGTCTCTTGCATTTTGCAATATTTCTTTTAAAACAACAACATCTTTTTCACTAATATTATCTACATCTTTCATAGAATTTTCAACTGATGAAATAGCACTTTGAAGTTTATCAAAAGTAGTTTTTACATATAAATTATCATCATTATTTAAGTCTTTCAAGTTTGCTAATAAAGATTGAACTTCTGTTAAATCTCCTTTTAAATCTGGATGACTTAATAAACTTTCTAATTTACTTATTGTAGAATCTACAATTGATTTAGAAACATATTCATTATTGCTTGTTTCTTTTGCATATTTTAATGCTGCCTGAAGTGCTTCTTGACTATCTTTTGTCCATAAAGATGTATCAGCTTGTTCTGCTTGAGCAATAACTTCATTTAAACGTGTTTTGTCAACACTGATGTAAGACACACGACTTAATAATAATTCTTGGATAGAAATATCCTGATCCTGACTCCATTCTACCTTTACAGATAATAAATGTTCGACTGTATCAGGCAAAATGAACTCATTTAAAGTTGTATTTAATGTACCCACTTCAACATAATGTGGTTCACCGTTTGCTTCATCAATAACTTCTGCATAAACAATTGCTTGTGAAATTGCAGTTGGAGATTGAAGAATACTTATTTTATTTCTTTGTGTTTCATCTGTCACTTTATAAACAAGTGATCCACCTTCATTCTTAACTGGTTTAAATGCTGATGATGTATTCCCATCAATAATGTTGAAAACTTCATATCCAAATTGTCCTGACACTGTAGATGTTACAGTTGGATCAGTTGTTGTTGCTAGAGGTTCTCCATTATTAATTTCAAACTCAGTAAATCTAATCCACTTATCAGCTCCAACTTTTGTTTTTGTTATTTCAAATTTGATATAACGTGCTTTAACATTCAAATTACTCGCTTCTTTTGTGTTATAAGAAATTTCATGTACTGGTAAAATATCTTGAACTGTATCAGTATTTTCTCGTTCACCAGGATTCGCTGTTCCATCTTGATTTCCAAAAGTCATAATTTCTGTCCAATCATTTCCATTGTCAGAAACCGAGATCTTAGCATGACGTGGGAAATCTGTATTACTATCTCTAGAAACAACCTTAAATGTATGCAAATCAATAACTTGTCCTAAATCATAAGTCACATAAGCTCCCTCAACTTGGCTTCCTTGGAAAATTGTTTCAGTAGCACGATTCTTATCAAATAAGTTTCCTTTATCTTGAACTGTAAATCTATTTGATTCACTTACATCAAGATCATAAATTTCATTAGAATTAACAATAAATTTTGTTAAATCAAATGACACTGCTTGATTACCTTTGTTTATTAATCGAATATAACGAGCATCTCCAACCATATTTTGATCAGTGACTTCATTAAATACAACACCATTTTCTGAAATTTCTAGTGTTAATCCATTAGGAACATCAACTTCTAATGATGATAAATCTTTTAATCTTTCTAATTTCACACCAATATATTCATTAGAACGAAGAGTTAAACCATTGACAGTAACCATTTTTGTTTGTTCTAAAGAATGAATAACTTGTAAATCTTTTAAAGAATTTACATTTGTATATGTGTATTCAGCAGTAGGTAATAATGTATTTTCAAAAACATTAATTTCACCAAACTTAACCCAAGATGCTTTTTCTTGTTTATTAATAAGGCGTACATAACGTGCTCTAATTCCAGACATATCTTCACTAATAACATCTTGTCCAGAGTTATTTCCAGTGTATGACTTAAACTTTGTCCAATTTTCACCATCAACTGAATATTCTAAATCATATTTTACCCATTTATCTCCACTATCTAATCCAACAGCAGCATGGAAAGTTCCTAAATTCGCAATTCTACCTAAATCTAATCCTAGGTAGTCTCCAACAACTGTTTTATTACCATTAGTTTGATACCATACACCACTTGAATCATTACCATCAAGTAAATTAGCTTCGCTTCCTGACCAAACACCAGTGAAATTTTCTGTTTTTATAATTGTTTTTGTTAATGGAGTATCATCAGTTGAGCTATCATATTTTGCTACTGAAATTTCATTAAATTGCCACCAACCATTTGTTTTTTCTAAGTTACGAATACGAACTGCATCAGCAGAAATACCACCCATATTTACTGTTATTTCATATGGAACATTATTCAATGTTTGATAATTTCTCCATTCTCCATTGACACGATATTCAATTGCAGCTTTAGCAATCTTGTCCTTTGAACCATTTCCATGAGAAATATTAACTTCACCAACTTCAATAGTTTTATCAAATTCAGCTCCAACCCATGAATCAGCCATTGTATTATCTTTATCAGGATCACTAGAATCTGCTGATTTAGCAAATGCAGCATTTGTACTTGTATTTTTATCTATAATATTACTAATATTTCCAGATCTAACCACCATGTTTTCTGTATTATACAATGGAGAAAGTGTAAATGAGCCATTATCTTTTTCAACGATAATTTCAAAAACTTTCCACCATCTTTGAGTATTTTCATCAAGATTTCTAAAACGTATAGCGTCAGCTTCTACACCTCCGAAATCAACAATGACTTCTCCACCTAAATCAGATAACTCTTTTAACAATTTCCATGTTCCATCCACACGATATTCAATTGCAGCATGTGAAACCTTATCTCCATCTGCTTGATACAATTTCATAACACCAATAGATTGTTTTGAATTAAATTCTAATCCAACAGCTGCATCCTTATAAATAACATCATCCTTTGGATCATTACTATCACGGAAATCTAATCCAGTAGATAAATTTCCATCAACTAAACTACTTAAATTTGGAGTATCAGTGTATGTTTGAACCATATTCTCAATAAAAGGTATTCCAGTTAAAACTTCTGGTTGTTCTTGTTCATCTTTAACATCATTAATAATAATATCTTTACATCCTAACCACATATTTCCTTTATCTTGAGTAGATATGATACGAACTCCCTTTGCCTTTAGACCTAATTCATTTAACTCAATAAGCGTTCTTGTATCACTATATTCACTTCCAGCAATGTCAATCCATGTTTTTCCATCAATAGTATATTGAACTTTTGCAGCACTAAAAGTATCTCTTGCATTCCCACCATGTGCCATTTTAAAAGTAACATTATCAATATCTATAACTTGATTATACATAACTCCAATGTAAGTTCCCACAGTTGTGCTATTTGGATTTTTCCAAATAACTTCAGTTCCTTCATTGTTATCTAATAAATTTTCTAAATTTCCTGCTGGTGTATCACTACGACTTGTAATAACTTTAGCAATAATTTTACTTGTATCAATAAGACTTCCAATTGTAACTGATAATTCACCATTTAAATAATTAGCAAATGGAATAATACGTTTTGCTCCTGCTTGAGCAGTATCAATTTGATTATTAATCTTATAACGTATATGGTTCTTAGAATCCTCAATTTTAGCCACAGCTAAAGTATAATGAGTAACTGCCTCATCATTTTGATTATCTTGTAAAGCAATAGCTGTTTGAATCAATTCAATACAAGCCTCACTTATATCTTTTAAAGATAAACGCCAAGGATTGATTTCTTCTTTTAAATTTTCATTTTGAGAAAGTTTATCAAAATCATCACATGCTTTTATAATCTTTTCAAATTCTGTTATTAAAGCTTCTCCTTTATCACGAATATCAGTTCCCTGAGCAAAAATTTCTTTAAACTCATCTAATAATGGTTTTAATTCTTCAGATTCAGCCAAATTCAATCCATGTCCATTTGGAGATGGATCACTTAAATGTTTAGCCATTTCATATAAAGCTTCATCAGCATCAGTATCAATATACTTAAATGAATCTTTCCAACTCTTATCATCATTAAACGCTTTTACATTCCATGCATAATCTGCTACTGCAAATATAGCCACTTTAGATGCTTCAGCTTCTTGCATTGGATTTGTCACAGCACCATCTAAATCTTCAACATTTATATCAGTATGTAATAAAGAACCTTTACCCATCATTAAACGTTGCATATTAATATCATTAACAGGCCAATTTAACCAGAATAATGGACTTCTTCGAGGAGACGCACCATCTGGTAAATCTCTTGTCTTAAAATGATCTAAAGTTCTTTGCTCAATTGGTTGACATACTGCTTCACCAGTCCAGAAGATTTGAATATCTTCATCAAAACCTTGATCATAATCATCTAATTCACCTTCTACCCACCAAGCATTGTTATATCCACCTGGACAGAATACAAGGTTATAAACATCACCTTTAGAATCTACCCATTTTTGTAAATGATCCATTACTCTAACAACAACTGAACGTGGTAATCCTCCAGCATCATCACCTAAAACACCAAATTGACGAACACCAATATCATATAATTGTTCAAACTTAGTTTCAATTTTTTTAATATCTTGTTCATAACTCGCTTCTGTGATTCCACCAACCATAAATGGATGAATTGTCCATACAAAACGACATTTACTTTCATTTCCAGCTTCAACCATTTCACGTATTTCCTCTAATCTTTCAGCTGGGTATGGATCTCTCCATTTTTTACTATGATATGTATCATCCTTTGGAGCAAAAATATAAGATGTCATCTTAAATTCTCCACCAAATTTCATCAAAGAAATACGATCTTCATCACTCCATGGAATTCCATAATAACCTTCAATAAAACCTCTCGTCTTTGTTGAAGCAAAATCATCAATTCTTAAATTACGAATTGTTCTTCCTTCTATTTGATTAAATATATGTTTTAAAGAAGTTGCCCCATAAAATGACGCATCTGTATTTTTTCCTAAAATTGCAATTGTTTTATTATTTACATAAACAATATGTGAATCAATCTTATTAAAGAATGATTCATTATGATCAACGTTCTTATCGAAATATTGATCAACATAACCTTTAGAGTTATTTGTCCCAATTAAAACGTTTGTCATATTTTCTAAACTTTCATTTGAGACATTTACTTTTATACTCTTAGAATCAAAAATATCTTTAATTCTATTTTTTGTCACATTATCAATTGTTGAGTCATAAACAATATTAACTTCATTAGAAATAACAAAATCTCCACCTAAATACTCTAATGATTGTGGATTAGGATAAATCTCATATTCACTTTCATTAGCTGCATTTACAGGTGAAATACTGCTCATCCCTAAAGTCATTGAAAATGACAAAACAGATAATAAAACTCTTCTCCATCTTTTGCTCATTTAAAAAATCTCCTTCTTATAAATTAAATTAATGTTTTAAATAACTATGAAAATCATTCCCATTGTTATTCATTTTAAAAATGAAAAATAAATATATCCTCCTTCCTATATAATTTTGTATTATGATAAATTTTAAATAAGCATTATTAATAAAAATAATCAAAAATGATCTTTTGTTACATATCATGATTTTTTTGCCCCAAATATCATGATTTCCCATCCCAAATATTCTTTTTAACAACAAGTTATTGGAATATATATTCAATAACTTCCTTATTTAAAGGTACCAAAACACACTTTTATGATAACGTAAGCACTTACACTTGTCAATTGTTTTTTCCTAAGATATATTTTCTATTTTTAGAACTCTTGTAAACAAAAAAATACAATATCATTTATTGTTATTTTCTTTATAATTCTTGTTTTTTATAAAACTGAAATATTCTACACTATACTCAAAATAACATGAAAAACGTATAAATTATTATACCCCTTAAAATAAAAAAGGTAGAATTTATGATATATCACTCATTCTACCTTTATTGAATACTTAATCCCAAACTATTTAAAACAATACTTACTTTCCCTTTTATTTAAATCAAGGCATCATTCTATTCATGTTCTTTTTTCTTTTTAGCAATTAAGAAACATAATAATCCTAAAACAACAACCCCTCCTGTAATTAACATCATACTTGATCCTGATTCTTTTTTCACACCTACTTGTGGTGTATCATTATCTTTGATATCAGTTTCTTCATCAATCACTGGTGTTTCTTCTTCTACTGGTGTCTGTATTTCCTCTTCGTCAACTTCTTCTTCCACATTTGGTCTCACTGTTTGACTTGTAGATTGTTCAGGCCTTGTAGGTTGATCAGGATTTGTTGGTTTAACAACAGGTTTTGTAGGTACTTCTGGTGTTGGATCTACTGGATCAATTGGTGTTGGTTCAATAATAACAGGGTTTTCTTTCAATGATTTTACAGCAAATTGTAAATTCATATACACCTTATCAATCACATTTTGATCAGAATCTCTATCTTCTAATACTTCTTTTGCTTTTATTAAAGCTTCTTTGTATACCTTCCATGTTTCAACAGTAAATTTAGCCTCTTCTAAATTTTGATGTTTATCAATATAAGCTTGTAACTGTGTTTTATCTACAATAGAAACTTTTAACATATTTAATGATTTTGTCAATCTTTCTACTAACTCATCTACTGTTTTTTGGATAGCAGAAGTGTTATATAAACCATCTTGTGCAGTGTTGAAAGCAACTTTAAATTCATCAGCCACAAATCCAATAACTGTCTTTAAAACTTCATCAGTTATCTTCTTAGCTTCATTAATAATAGCTAATAATGAATTTTTATCTACATTTTGAACACTATCACTTAACTGCAGTTTCATTATTTTATCAATCAAATCACGTTTAGCGACTTCTACTCTTTCAGCATCCTGAGTATTTAATGCTTCTTTAGCTGATTCTATAGATGAATGAAGCATATTCCATGACTCTTTTGTATAACCCACATTTTTTATTGCTTCTGCCTTAGTAATAAGCTGTTTTAATCCATCAACATCAGCTTTCACACCTGCATTATGTAATTTAATTTCAGCAGCACTTCCAAAGTTACCAACTGCTTCAACATAATAAAGACGAATATGTTTTGTTTCTACAATATCAAATAAAATTTCTTTATCTTGATCATTTCTTTCAAGTGTTCCTTCTTTAATATCTTGCCAATCTACACCATTATCACTAATTTGAACTTTATATCTTGTTAAAGTTCCATTTCCTCCACCACTTCGAGGTGTATATGTTATACCATTAATACTTGCAACTTGATCCAATTCAAACGCAATCCAATGAGGCATTTGTGTAATACTCCATTGAGAATGCCACATTGTTGATAAATCACCATCTATCGCTTTGTTAGGATGTGCACTATTATCCTGATATGAAGATGCAGTTACTGTTAATTTTGAATTATCAATATAATTAATATTAAGCTTTTCTTTTAATTTAAGTTGACTTAATGCTCGTTCAATAGCAATTGCATAGCCATCAACAGTTTCTTGCATTGTTACTGGAAGATCAAATTGAATACTATCAATAGCAGTATCAAGCTGAGCTACAGACACATCTGTAAACACTGATAAATCTAAATCCTTTTGAGTTAATTGAAGATATTCATTAACTCTTGTATAATCAGCTTTCGCATATGTCATTTGACTTACCATATCATTAATCTTTTGAGTTAATTGATCTATTTCTTCTTGTGTAGGATCATATTTAACAAAAATATCTTTTGCATCCTCTATTAATGAAACAAGATTTGCATTTTGTTTTTCATTCAATATAAGATGTGCTTTAATAACTGCTTTATCCAATACCATTGTTGAAGAAAAATCTTTAACTTTTCCTAAACGAACATCATCTACATATCCAACAAAAGCTTTTGTTTGACTTCCAATTTTTTCTATTGGGAACATTGTTGTCGCAAGTAATCTTTTATTTTCTGCTACCTTTTCATCATCACCTAAAATATCCACAAGTTCCCCATTAACAAATAATTTTGTAATATTTTGTTCATTTTTAAATTCTAATTCAACCCATTCATTCACAGGAAGCGTATAATTAAATGAATAGTCACGATTTTCTCTTGAAAAACCAACTTTTCCAGTTCCTTTTTGAACAGCTTTAATTGAACCATATGGACTTTCAAACAATATTTGTTCATCTTGACTACTTGAAGTTCTCTTAACCTTTACACGAAGATCATTTCCTAATCCTACTGTTGTAAGAGGTGTGTTCATATAACTTTCTTGACCATTTAATAATAATGCTTTTCTACCATCAACTTCTTTTAAAGATGAATTGACACCTTGAATCAAATGATTTTGATTAAGAGAAGAATCCTTTAATGAATCCATTGTATAATGAACAATTTCATCATTTTGACTTTTAGTATTATATCCAAAATTAGATTGTGGGGCTTCTCCTAGTTCATTTCTTAAAGCATTAGCTTCGTTAAGTGTATAATCTCCTTTTCCCCACAACTTAGCACCAAATAAAGGAATAGCATTCTTAATACGATCATAAACATCATATTCACTAACACCATTTTCTAAATAATCTGTCATATCATTCCATACTGCAAAAGCCCCACCAATCATTTGTTTATCCCCAGCAGGAACAGTAAATCCACCTATTGTATTAATATCAAGATTATATAAAGTATTATTATTTAAATAATCATAATAATACCCTGCATTTGGAACAATATAATAATGACCATCATTACAATTAATCAAATCAAAACCTAAATCATACATTTCATCAATATTTGCCCAACCATAATTCCATAAATTAATCTGAACATTTTCACTCACTTCTTTCATTTGAGCTACATTTGCACCTTGATTACGAGATTGTGTTAAACTTCCCCATACACGTGCTGTACGTCCAGTTTCTTTTACCCATGCAATCATATCTTTTGCAAATCTCACATAAGCACTTTGATTTGCACTATATTCATCAGCTCCAACATGAATAATTGTTTCATCATCAAACACTGGATCTGTTCCATCCAAATATTCATTAAATATGTCTTTAACAAACTGTAAACTTTCATTATATTTATCTGTTAAATTTAAGTGATCATTTTGTCGTCCATTTGTTCCCAAACGCAAATCTGGTCTTACTTTTGTTAAAGCAAGTGAATGTGCAGGTGTATCAATTTCAGGAACAACATTAACACCATAAACTCTTGATTCCTTAATCAAATCTTTAAATTCTTGTTTTGTATAGAAGACATCTTTACTTGTTAAGTCAGCTTTATTTAATCCATTATTTCCACCTTTTTTAATATCTGACTCTAATCTAAAAGCAGAATAGGCATCCATTTCATTAGGATGTAAATTTTCTAATGGAATTAAATTATCATTTAAATGAATTTGTAAATCATTCATTTTATACCAAGCCATTTGTTGAACAACTTGTTTTAAATAATCCA
>CAJUJC010000040.1 GCA_910586805.1 uncultured Erysipelotrichales bacterium
AGAAATAATTTAATTTCAATTTTATAGGATATAAGTGTCAAAAAGTGTCAATTTCAGATTTGATGTGTTATAATTTGGGAACATAAATATGAATAATGTTGATAAAGTAATGCTTAAAAAAATAGTAATTTTACCATTAGAAGTTTTGAATATTACTACACATGAAATAACGTAATAAATAGGGATAAAATCAATATTTTGAAGATGTCACTGGCATACATTTTGGCATACAAAATGAAATCAATAGAGATAAAATTAATGTATAAACACTTGTTTTAGATATCTAATAACTTAGAAAAACACATAAAAATGTGTATATATATAATGAATGAATTGAAATGGATTTAGATTATGTAGAGGCTTTAGAATACGGATTACCTCCAACAGGTGGAATGGGTATGGGTATTGATAGACTTGTTATGTTATTAACTGGTCAAGAAAGCATCCAAGAAGTTATTTTATTCCCGCAAATGAATATTCCGTAAAAAATATATTTTAAAGCAGTTAATCATCATTAGATTTTCTGCTTTTTTTGTATTCATAAGTAGGTTATAAGCTAAAGTACATTAATTCTTATTCTATATTACTTAATTATGTAGACTAAGTAAAATAAATGTGATATTGGTTAAATAAAGAAAGGAAGTTGAGAACATGAAGAAAGCTATATGTATAATTTGTATGATGATGCTTATTGTAGGGTGTCAATCGCAAAATCAAAAATTAAAAGATGAAGGAATTAATAACCAACCAGAACAAATTGTTGAAAAAGAAGATAAACAAGTACAAACAGATGATAAAATAAATGAATCTTCTAAAGAACAAGATAAGCAAGATAAAAAAGATGGTGAAGTGAAAAATACAGAAAAAGACAATAAAACAAATACATCATCAACATCTCAAAAAGACAAGAAGATGAGTAAAGAAGAAAAAACTGATAAAGCAAACACATCATCTTTTACAAAACCTACAAATCAATCAGACAAGAATAATCAAACAGAAAATGATAGTAAAAAACCAACTCAACCATCAAAGCCAAATACAGATGAAAAGAAAGAAGAAAAACCACATCGACATGTGTTTGCTGTGAACGGTGGATGGTTTCAAACTCAAATACAAGCTGAAGCACGTTTTGATGAGGAATTAAAGAAGTGGGATGAAAAGTTAGAAAATAAAGAAATTACATGGGAAGAATATGGTCAAAAGTGTCCATGCGGTTATGAAGTCTTTAGATGTACTTGTGGGATGCATGGATTAAATTATAGTTATGAAAGATAAATCAAATTTAATATGACAACATAATAGATAATACACAGGGTGGATTCAAATAATGAAACTGCCCTTTTTGTTTGCAAAAAATTTTTAGAAAGGAAGTTTAAAATGGAAGAATATATTTGGATCTTATATTCTTATGGCTGACATCGATAAGATGTCGACATGGATTATAGTAATTATTAAAGGTATGCGATTGCATATCTTTTTTCTTTGCAAAGAAATTTTATAAATCAAAAAGTAATAAGGAGAAATCAAACTATGAAAAAAATAAAAAATATTTTGTTAGCTTCTTTAATGGTCTTAAGTTCAGTTTTAGGAAACTTAACATTAGTGAACGCAAAGACGAGTTCTTTTTTGGTAAGAGAGTATGAAACTGGATATAAAACTGATAAAGGAACTGATCTCTTAAAACTCAGAATAAAAGGTAGTGGGATCAGTGATTATGAGAGTCATTGGGGTCAAGTTGCATTCTGTATTGAACATGGTGCAGAACTTCCAAAAGGAGAACATGATTATGATTCTACGATATTAGAAAACAGTTCAACATTTGCGAAAGCTGCTCGCATTGCGTATTTATCTACTTATCGTTATAACAATGGCGAAAGTGGTGGAATGAAACGATATGCTTATACACAAAATTTGATCTGGCAAGTCTTAGGTCAAACTCCAAATACTTATAACATTGATGGTGACTATCCTGCGTGGAAAAAGTCAGTCATGGATGAATATAACAAGTGGGATGTCATGCCTAGTTTTAATGCAAGTACGCAAACTTTAAATGTTGGTGAAAGCAAAACATTAACTGATGATCAAGGTGTGATAAAGTACTATGAATCTTTTGATTATACGGAAGATGGAATAAACTTTAAACATACAAAAGGTCAAAATACTATGACTATTAAAGTTGAAGAAAGTTGTGATAAACAAAATGTTCAATTAACATATCAAGATGCAGAAAAGAACGGGATTGGTAAATATATAAAAACGACAGGAAGTGCAAACTTTATCTTAAAGAACAATGATAAGCAAGATATGATTTGTACACCTGGTTATACTGATCCAAAATTCTTAAGAATAAATGTTAATGTAAATCTATATGGAAATCTTGAAATAGCGAAAAAAGATAACAAAGGTCAATTTGTTCCTCATACACAATTTAAGGTAAGCTACAATTCAGATATGTCTGATCCAATTGGAACATATACAACAGGTAATAATGGCAAGGTCATTATTGAAAATTTAAAACCAAGCACTGTGTATATTCAAGAAGTTTCTGTTCCAGATCATTTGATTCTAGATAACACAATTCATTCTGTTGAAGTGAAGACAAATCAAACTATAATTTATACAGCTACAAATCAATGGAAACAAGGATATATCCAAGTTGTGAAAAAGGATAAGAAAACAAATCAAATCGTTAAAAAAGCAGGTACAGAATTTGAAATTCTTTTTAATGATCAAATTGTAGAAACAATTATTACAAATGAGAATGGTTATGCGAAATCTAGACTATTAGATTATGGAACATACACAATTAGAGAAAAGAAAGCACCAGAAAATTATGTTCTTGCAACGATTTCAAAAGATCAAGGCATTACTGAAAACGGAAATACATATGAAATTTCTGTTTATAATGAGCCAGTTCTTGGAGGAATTCATCTACAAAAAGAAGACAAAGAAACAGGAAGAAATCCTCAAGGTGATGCAATATTAAAGAATGCTGAGTATGTTTTAAAAGTAAATGAAGATATCTTGAATCCAGCAGATAATTCAGTTCTTTTCCAAAAGAATGAAGTTATTTCAAAGAAAACTGTTGGAAATGGTATATGGGGAGATCAAGGTACAAAAAAGACAGATGATAAATATCAAATCAAATGGTCTAATCTACCAATGGGAACTTATAGAATTGAAGAAACCAAAGCAGGTCATGGTTATTTATTAGATCAACCTCAAATCATTGAACTCAAATCAAATAATGCCACTCAAGAAGTCATCACAAAAGATGTGACTTCCAAAGAACAAGTTATCAAAGGACAATTAGAAGTTGCAAAAATGGGTAGTGATGGAACGTCTGGTGTTGAACAAGGTCTTGAAAATGTAGAATTCACAATGAAACTTTATTCAAAGGTCAAAGAGATGGGATGGGATAAAGCTCCTATTGCAGATGTGTTGAAAACAGATAAAACAGGAAGAGATACATCCATTCGTTTGCCATATGGTGTCTATCAAGTGAAAGAAACAAAAACACCAGATAATTATTACCCAAGTGGAGATTTCTTTGTAACTATTGATGAAGATAAGGAGATAGAATATCGTATGGTCAATAACGCACCATTTAAAGCATGGCTAAAAATTATTAAAATTGATGAATTAGGAAATGAGGTTGTATTAAGTGATGCAACATTCAAACTTAAAGATAGTCAAGGAAATTATGTTAAACAAAAGGTCGGTCTTTTCTATAAAGATGAATGGAAGACAGATGAAACAGGTTATGTCGTTTTAGATCAAATGATAGAATCTGGTTTTTATACGATAGAAGAATTGACATCACCAGATGGTTTTTTATTAGGAGATGATATCAAGGTTAATATTTCTTCTGATAACGATGATATTGTTTTTGACAAGGATAATGAGCCAGTCATCACAGTTCAATTTATTGATAAAAAACCTACAGGAAAAATTATCCTATCAAAAACATTTGAAAATGATAAAGATGTGGATGGTGCTATTTTTAAGTTAACTGCAGGAAATGATATCATCAATGCAACTCATGGAGAGGTCATTTATGCAAAAGGTGATGTTATTTCATTAAAAAATCATGAAGATGGATTGTATGAAATCAAAGAGGGTAGAATTGATATCTCACATTTACCACTCAATCCAAAAGGAAAGACACTTTATCAATTAGAAGAAATCAAGACATTAGATGGTTATGTTCTTTTGGATCAACCAGTTGTTTTTGAACTTGAAATCAAAGATAGCACAACACAAGAATATGTTGTTGAAAAAGAAGCCTATAATCAATTAACAGAAACATATTTCTCAAAACAAGACTTACATGGTCAAGAAATCTTAGGAGGAGAATATTCTGTACTTGATAAAGATACTCGAGAAGTGATTGATTGTTGGACAAGCAATGGTCGAAATCATCTTGTTAAAGGGTTAATTATGGATAAAGAGTATATCTTTAGAGAAAATCTTGCACCACTTGGATATACACATGCTCAAGATGTTGTGTTTACAATGAGTGAGAATAAGCAAACGATCATCATGAAAGATACAATTGTTGATGTGGATAAATTAGATGTCGAAAACCAAAGTGTAGAAGGTGCGACCTTACAAATCGTAAGTCTTAAAACTAAAAATATCATTGATGAATGGGAAACAGATGGTCAAGTCCATAGAGTCAATGGTTTGATGGTAGGAGAAACTTATATCTTAAAAGAAGTCAAAACTCCAAAGGGATATGCGAAAGCAAATGATATTGAGTTTACAGTTTTAAAGGATGAGGATATGCATCTTCAAATGATTGATAAAAAAGTCATTTTTTCAAAAGAAGATGTTGGTGGACAAGAAGTTGAGGGAGCCTTGATGATTGTCTATGATAAAGATACAAGAGAAACAGTCGATAAATGGATATCTCAAAAAGAACCACATGCCATTGATCATTTAATAGTTGGAAAAACATATATTTTACATGAAGATTTAGCACCGATTGGTATGACACTTGCACAAGATATAGAATTTACTGTTTCAGATGAAAACAAAGATCAACATATTAAGATGATCGATACAGTTGTCTCTGTTGAAAAGAAAGATGAAAAAGGTCAGCCAGTTTTAGGAGCAACCCTACAAGTCATCAATCATAGGACAAAAAATATTGTAGATGAGTGGATCACTGATGGCACAGAACATCGAGTAGAAAATCTATTGGTCAATGAAACATATACGATCAAAGAAACTAAGACACCAAATGGATATCATACTGCTCAACCTATTACATTTACAGTTGATGGAACAAATGATATGCATTTGACAATGACAGATGAAAATATCTTGACTGATATTCATGTTCATAAAATTGATAGTGAAACAAAACAACCGATAAAGAATAAAGATTTTGAATTTGCATTATATCATGATGAAAGATGTACAGAGGAATTCATGAGAGCCAGTGCAAATCAGGAGGATGGAACAGCAACTTTTGAAAACTTATCCTATGGACAAGTTGTTTATTTGAAAGAAGTGAAAGCTCCTGAAGGTTATGAGTTAAGTGATAAAATCTTGAAAATTGTGATAGATAATCAATTAGAAAATATTGGAGAAATCTATGACATTGATTTTGCAAATACAAAAACACCATCGATTATTGTGAAGACAGATGATAACAAAACCCCACTTTTATTTATCTTAGCAGGGGGCTTATCAATTGTTGGATATATGCTTCTTAAGAAAAGAGGGAAGACAGATGAACAATAAAGAAATTGTGAAGATGCTTCTCATTGCAGGATTTATGGTTTTGATCTTATATCTACTTTATAAGGCAGGTCTTATTCATCTGCCTTTTTTTAAACCAGTTCTTATTTATTCATCTTTAGTTGTCTAAAAAATAGCTATGAAAGAAAGATATTAATAAAAAAAGAAATGATAAAAGTATAAAAAAGAAGGTGATTATTATTGGTAATGATGAAAAGCCTTATTTCATGGGTGGGTGGAAAAAAGGCATTAAGAGAATTGATATATACTCGATTCCCCAAAAAATACAATCGTTACATCGAAGTGTTCGGCGGAGGTGGATGGGTACTGTTTGGGAAACCACCAGATAAGTTTGAAGTCTACAATGATTTTAACAATGATTTATCTAATATGTTTTCTGTTGTGAGAGATCAACCATTAGCTTTTATACAAGAACTTGGATACTTGCCTGAAAATGGTAGGCATATCTTTCAATTGTATAAAGACATCATATCTAAACAAAGGATAGAGGACAAATATCTAGAAGATGAGATGAAAAGGGTTAAGGTATATTTTACGGAATTACAAGTAGAAGAAATTTTAAAAATCATGAAAAAAGAAAGGATAGAAAAGCAAGATGTCAAACTTGCAGTCGCATTCTTTAAATTGATACGTTATTCATATGGCTCTGGTTGTAAGACATATGGATGTAGACCATATGATGTACGGAAAGCTTTTTCAACTGTTTGGGATATCAGTGATAGGCTTGCAAATACAATAATAGAAAACAAAGATTTTGAGGCATTGATCATTCAATACGATAGAGTCGATGCCTTTTTTTATTGTGATCCACCTTATTATGAAACAGAAGGTCACTACGCTGTAGTGTTCACAAAAGAAGATCATGTAAGGTTACGGGATACACTATCAAAGATACAAGGAAAGTTTTTACTTTCATATAATGACTGTGAATTTATCAGAGAATTGTATAAAGATTATTATATTGAATCATGTACAAGGCTCAACAATATGGCATTGCGTTATGAGGGAGGTGCAGAGTTTCCAGAGGTATTGATCAGTAATTACAATCCACTTGAAAGTGTATCTATACAAAAACAAATTTGTTTGTTTGATGAAGAAGGAGATGATGAACTTGAATAGAAAAATAGAATGTGAGGTGTTAGAGAATAACATCATACAGCTACCAGATGATATTGTTAAAGAACTCTCTTTAAAACAAGGAAGTTCAGTTGAAATTGAATGGGATATGAAAGCCAAAGAAAAGTGCCTTGTAATACAAGAGGGAGAAGATAATGTTAAATCAGAAGAATATTATTGTATTCCCAAATGGTTGTTTGAAAAATGTGGTATTCCATTAAATAGTGTCCAAATCATCCATGAAAGTGGTCAAATCATGATCACTTCAAGTGATAAGATCATTGAATCATTAGGTGCAGAACTTATAGCGAGTCTCTATGAACAAGATGTTAATTTCTCATTACTCGCAGATGATCTAGTTGATTATATCAATGAGGGTTTACAAGATGAAAGCAGTGTATAAGGTCATTGATAATCAAGGGCGTATTGTCATTCCTAAAGAGATAAGGGATAAACTTCATATCAATCAAGGAGATATCGTCGAAATCAAAATTGAAAAAGAAAAAATCAAGATAGAGAAGTTAGATATCACCCAATTGAATAATGATTCTATTGAATCATTCATAAATACAATGATCGCAAGTGCAAAGAAAATGGATAGAGAAAGTCTTCTTCGTATAATGGGAAGACTTTTTGAAAATTTTAAAGATATAGAATTTAAGGAGGGTAATCATGAATAATTTTTATAATTTGAATAAGTTTTCTAAAGCTACAAAAATAGCAATCCATGACAAAAAGAAAAGGAAAATGATGATAGGACTTATTGTTGTGATATGTGTTTTCTTGGTCACAACGATGATGTGTCAGGATACATATGCAGCAGGGAATGTGAGTGGAGTCATTGAATCAGCGTGGAATAGTGCAGAATCACAAATTAAAAATGTAGTCAATAATGTTGTGTTTCCAGTTATTGATTTGGTCTTAGCTGTTTTCTTTTTTGTGAAATTGGGTACTGCTTATTTCGATTACAGAAAACAAGGACAGTTTGAATGGACTGCACCAGCCATCTTGTTTGCATGTTTATGTTTTACACTCACAGCTCCTAATTACATTTGGAATATTTTATAAATTTTTATAATCAATACTATGAAAAATTGTAGAAAAAATAAAGAAATAAAAAGAGGAATGAAAAATGTTTTTATGGGATTTTGTAGCTGAAAATGTCATGGGTCAGATCGTTGATTGGATTTATTCAAAAATATTAGAGTTTTTAGGTGAGTTCTTTGCGATGATGGGGAATATGGGTGCAGATGTGTTTGACTATAGTTTTGTGAAAGCTATCGTGGAATTGTTCCGATTATTTGGATGGGCTTTGTTTGCAGTTGGAATAGTGGTTGCAGTCTTTGAGGTCGCTATTGAATATCAAAATGGCAGAGGAAATATTAAGGATATATCACTTAATTCTATCAAAGGGTTTATGGCAGTATCTTTATTTAGCATTCTTCCTATTGAACTTTATCAATTTTGTATATCATTACAATCAGAAATGACAAGTGGGATGTCGCATCTTGTAGGTGCAGATTCAGTGGGGGATACAGCAATCCAATCATTAGAAATGATAGCGACTTTGTCTTTTGGAAATTTGATTCTCATCTTTCTTCTTATCATGATGGGGTATTCGGTTATCAAGATTTTTTTTGCGAATCTAAAAAGAGGTGGTATTTTGTTAATTATGATATCTGTAGGATCATTACATATGTTCTCTATTCCACGAGGATATACAGATGGATTCACACAATGGTGCAAACAAGTGATTGGTCTTTGTCTCACTGCATTCTTACAAGCAATTATACTCATTGCAGGATTAGGTGTTATGAAGGACAACTGTTTACTTGGTGTAGGCATCATCTTATCTGCTAGTGAGATACCAAGAATTGCAGGAGCATTTGGACTAGATACGACTACAAAAGCAAGCTTGATGTCAACAATCTATGCTATGCAGAGTGCAATGAATGTCACAAGAACAGTCGCAGGAGCAGTCAGATAATGTGTAGATATATAGGCATCATAGAAGGTGTGGATATCATGATTCGTCTTCAAGAAAATGATTTTTGTGAATTTGTTTGTCATTTTGGTATTTTTGGTAATTTAGAAATCTATGATATTTTTGACAGAGAAACGATATTAAGAACACATGGTTCAGTGATAGAAAAATTTTACCCAGATATTGAAGATAGAAAATATGCAGAGTTTAGAATACAAAGACATCTTTACCCACTTTTTCAAGATTATAAAAATATCCAAAAAAGAAAATATCCAAAAGGACATTTAAAAGATATATATAAATGGCTACGAATGTGTAAAAAGGAGAAGTGATCAATATGTATATGTACCCTGACAATTTAAAAGAAAAACCAACATTATGGCTTTGGTATATCAGTGATATTGGTATCATTGGCATAGGAGCAATCTTAAGTGTTGTTGCATTATCACAGGCAGGTATCTATCTGCCTTTTCTTATTGTTGGATGTTATGCATTCATGACAATACGTTTTCAAGATACAAGCATATTTGATTTTTTATCATATGCTTTTTCATATTTCATATTTCAGCAACAACTTTACTTTTGGGATTTTTAGTAAATAGAACTAAGAGAGGAATTGATAAAAAGATGAAAGAAAGTAAAAGAAATAAACAAAATCAGAAAAAGAAAAGTGCAAGTACGAGAAAATTTTTAAATATCAAGACCATAACTGAGCGAGGTATAGAACTGCTTAATGGAGATGAAATCATTTTTTATTTCATCCAACCTCAAAACCTTTCTGTGATGTCTAAGGAAAACATTTCTGCAAAAGTGTTCGCTTTAACGAATGTACTTAAAGGACTAGCAGAGGTCGAGATTTTGTGTATGAATAGTCGAGATAATTTTGAAGAAAACAAGATATATCTTAAAAAGAGGATAGAGGAAGAAGATGATGAAAAGATCATTGAACTGTTAAAAAAGGATCTCAATCATCTTGATAGTATCCAGATGGAGAGTGTAACTGCAAGGTTGTTTTTATTATGTGTGCGAGTCAAACAAAATGATAAAGTAGAAGTGATGCAACTTGTTCATCGTATTGAAAAATTAATCAAACTTCAAAATATTACAGTCAAACGTGCATCTCGAGAGGATATCAAGGAAATGCTTGCTGTTTATTTTGAACAAAATGTAACAAATAAAAGCTTTGAAGATCGTGATGGAATGAGGTGGTATGATAATGATGTTTTTGAATAACTTTAAAAAATTTAAATATTTTAAAAATATTAGAAAATTAAAGAAACATGAAATAGAAGACTCAGATGAATCAAAGATACAAGATTTTTTAGATATGATATCTCCTTCTACGATTCGCTTTTTTACAGATTATTATATTTGTGGAAATACGTATCGGAGTGTGTGGGCAATCCGAGAGTATCCAACCTCGACAGATGAACAAGCACTTTTAAGATATTTAGGTGAAAAAGATGGTGTGACATTACATATCTATGCACGACAAGTTACACCATCAGAAGAAAAGAAAATCATTGGTAATGCTGCAAATAAAAACCGTATGAGGCAAGGCAATACCCAAGACTTGCAAGAATCTATTACAGCACAAAGTAACATGCAGGATGTCATGGAACTGATTGCAAATATGCATCGAAGTCGAGAGCCACTCATGCATTGTGCTGTGTACTTAGAAATGATTGCATCTGATTATGAGAAATTAAAGCTCATTCAAACTGAAATGCAGACAGAACTGGTCAGAAGCAAACTCAATGTTGATCGTTTATTACTTAGACAAAAAGAGGGATTTATGGCAGTGATGCCAAGTGGGTGTGATCGTTTCAAGGAACAATTTGAACGTGTACTTCCAGCAAGTAGTGTTGCAAATTTATTTCCATATAACTATTCTGGTAAAACAGATGCACATGGTTTTTATTTGGGTTCAGATAAGTTTGGAAGTCATATCATTGTGGATTTTCATCAAAGAAATGATGATAAGACAAATGCGAATATACTTATACTTGGGAATTCTGGACAAGGGAAATCGTATTTATTGAAACTTATTCTCTGTAACCAGCGTGAACAAGGTTATTCACTCATCACACTTGATCCAGAACAGGAATATCAAGATGTGACATTGAACTTAAATGGTACTTATATCGATATGATGGAAGGTCGTTATATCATCAATGTTCTAGAACCAAAGCAATGGAGTGATTTTCATTATTCTAGGAAAGATATTCTCAATGAAGATGATCAAGTTGATGAAGTTGATGAAAAAATTCCTGATGTTTTTAAAAAGACAACGATATTATCACAGCATATATCATTCTTAAAAGATTTTTTTAGAACATATAAGGATTTGAGTGATGAACAATTAGATACTTTAGAAATCATGCTCATTAAGATGTATGAACATTTTCAAATTAGGGAAGATACAGATTTTTCATCTTTACAACATATAGATTACCCAATCTTAGAAGACTTGTATCGTTATATTGATGAAGAATATAAACATTATCAATCTTATGAAAATCATGTGATTTATAAGAAAGAAACGTTAAGAGAAATTATTCTGTTACTGCATTCGATCTGTATAGGAAGTGATAGTCGTTTCTTTAATGGACATACCAATATCATCAGTGATAAGGTTGTGACTTTTGGAGTAAAAGGTCTCTTACAAGCGAATGCTTCTTTAAAGAATGCAATGCTTTTTAATATCTTATCTTATATGTCGAATGAGCTTTTAACAAAAGGACATACGATTGCCTCTTTTGATGAATTGTATCTATTCTTGAGCAATCCAACTGCAGTAGAATACATTCGAAATTTTTCTAAAAGGGTGAGAAAAAAAGAAAGTGCTGTGATCTTAGCAAGTCAAAACCTAGAAGATTTTAATATAGAAGGTATCAGGGAACTTACTAAGCCATTGTTTAGTATTCCAACGCATACCTTTTTATTTAATGCAGGAAATACAGATAAGAAATTCTATATAGATACATTACAACTTGAAGAAAGCGAATATGATCTAATCAAGTATCCACAACGTGGAGTGTGCTTATATAAATGTGGGAACGAAAGATATAATCTCGTTGTTCATGCACAAGATTACAAATCTTCATTGTTCGGTCGAGTAGGTGGTCGATAGATAATGAAGAATCAACGCTTTGGTATTGAGATAGAGATGACAGGTCTCACAAGGCATAGAGCATCATCTTTAATATCTAAATATTTTGAAACCACAAGTATGTATAGTGGAGGTGGTTATGATACATATAAGATTAAAGACCAAGAAGGGCGTACTTGGAAAGTTGTTTATGATGGAAGTATAAGACCAACAGATTCACGAGGACATGCTGAGAGTAGTGAATATAAGGTAGAACTTGTTTCGCCTATTTGTCGCTAAGATGATATTGAATCTATTCAAGAGATAGTACGCTTGTTAAGAAAACAAGGTCATGCAAGGGTTAATGAGAGTTGTGGTATTCATATTCATATCGATGCTTCACCTTATGATGCAAGATCACTTAGAAATCTTACCAATATCATGTACTCTAAGGAAGATCTGATCTATAAAGCTCTCAAAATCAATGTGAGGAGAGAACACCGTTATTGTCAAAAAACAGATGAGGATTTTTTAAAGACAATCAATCAAAGGAAACCAAAAAGTTTATCAGAGGTCAAAAGGATATGGTATAAAGGTGCAACACATAGAAGCCAAGATCATTATGATGGTTCAAGATATCATGCTTTGAATCTCCATAGTGTTTTTCAAAAAGGAACTGTGGAGTTTCGCTTATTTAATGGCACGCTTCATGCAGGAGAAATCAAATCCTATATTCAATTTTGTCTTGCAATATCGCATCAAGCATTGACACAGAAAAAAGCAAGTCGAATTAAGACACAAACCACAAATGAAAAATGTACATTTCGGACATGGCTGTTAAGATTAGGTTTGATTGGAGATGAATTCAAGACCGCTAGGCATCATCTGTTAAAAAACTTAGATGGTTGTATCGCATGGAAAGACCAAGCTCAAGCCGATGCTCAAAGAGAAAGATTATCAAGAGAAAGACAGGAAAGAAATCAACAAACGCTCGGTTGATTTTTTGATTTTTAAATTCTTAAAATTTAATAAATAGAAAATGGAAAAGGAGTTGTTTGAAAGTGAATATACCAAATAAATATTATATAGCTTATGGAAGTAATTTGAATCATAAGCAAATGTCTCAAAGATGCCCAGATGCCTTATTTGTAGGAAAAGGTTATTTAAAAGGTTGTGAGTTAGTATTTAGAGGCAATGATCAAAATGCCGTTGCAACGATCGAGTCAAAAGAAAATAGTCGAGTGCCAGTTGGTGTTTGGAAAATATCACAACACGATGAAAGGTATCTCGATATCTATGAGGGATATCCTAGACTATACAGAAAAGAATTTGTTCCTATTGAAAGTCATCAAGGAAAGGTCAATGCAATGGTCTATATCATGAATGATGGTTATGAATTAGCTCTTCCAAGTAAGATTTATTTCGATACCATTTGTCAGGGATATGTAGATTGTGAGTTAGACATGTCCTATTTAAGAGAAGTTGTGAGTAAGCTCGAAAAGATGCAAATTGATAGAGATAAAGAATTTGAACAAGACTATCCAATGGGATATAGAGATCTGAGAGAATGAGTTCAAAAGTATTAAAGGTTCTTTTATTACTGTTTAACAAGAAAGATGGATCAACGCATTTATTTAGAAATATAATCATTATTATCTTAGCTCCTATTGTGGCTATTATTTTTTTGATAGCAAGTTTGTTTTCGGATGGAATCAATTTTAACCATCAACTTGTGAATTCATTATATGATGGACACCAAATCACTGGACTTACAAATGAACAAGATGTTTTTATCAAAGATATAGAAGAAAGTCTAAGATATATTGAGTATAACATTCAGCTTATCAATAACGATGTTCAATTAGTAGGACTATTAAATGACTATCAGATTAAAGGTTATTTTATAGGACTGTCTTTTACGAATGAAAAGATCAACCTTAATAATGAAGAAGCATTGAGATGGGTTAAAAGTTTTACTATTACAGAAAATACCGAAATTGATAATGCAGATAATGGAAATAAAAAAGTGTATCCAACAACACTTCACTCATATATATATTCTTCATTAAAAAACGAATTTCATTTAACACTAACATCGCAGACAACATCAACAATGGAAAAAGTGTATTCTTTTTTAATAGGAAATTCAGGAAATCCAGTCACAACATTAACGAAAGAAGAAATCAATCAAATCTTTCAAACGATGCCACCCAATGTCACGAAATTAAGAAAAGACATTGTTTTACAAGCTATTGATGCAGTAGGAAAGATACCATATTATTGGGGTGGAACAGCAATCTTACCTGGTTATGATGGTAACGATTTTGGAACAATCACGACACCAGATGAAAAGGGAAGGAATCGAAAAGGACTCGATTGTTCACATTTTGTAGATTGGGTTTATTGGACTGTGATGGGGAATAATCTTGGTAATACAAATACAACTGGACAGATTGAAATGTGTCATCAAATTAATGCAAGTGAACTATTACCTGGTGACCTTGCTTTTTTAATGAACAAGAATGGCCAAACAACGCATGTTGGTATTTATGTTGGAATGAATGAAAAAGGCGAAAGAGTGTGGGTGCATGAAAATGCCAATGATAATAACGTTGCAGTGAATACAGTGTCTTATTGGAGTGGATATTACCGATTGAAGATCATGGATGGGAAGTAAAGATGAATAAAAAGTTATCTTTAAAAGAAGAACTAGAAAAGACACTTACTGAACGTTATGAAAGATGGGATGACATCTTTCAATTCGGAACAAATGATCCTAGTTGGGCAGATGGTGTGAATCTGAATCTTGTACGAAATCATATTCTTTATATAAAAAGTCAGATAGAAGAACAACTGGATAAACAAGATTATCCAGACATTTATTATAAAGATGTACCTTCTAAAGTAGATTATGATTATATCGCTAGACCAAAAGAAATCAAGGAAAAGGCAGTAAGATGTTTCAATACTTTAGAACAATATCCACATTTAGAAGAAGTGCTTGCTTCAAGAATGTATTTAGATGATAAAGAACTAATGAACTTAGGAATCTTTTTTTTAATAAACAGAGTCAAGGGATTAAAAGAAGCCATAGAGAAAGATGATTATGTCACAATGCGTCGTTTATCAAGAGATAGTGATACGATTTTAGAATCATTAGAAGAAGCGTTTCACAAAATAGAAGAATATAAATTAAAAGAAGGAAGGCAATTATCTCTTTTTGAGATGATGTAGGATAAACCATGAATAGAAAACAATTAGAATGTTTAAGAGAACAATATCCTCGAGGGTCAAGAATTAAATTAAATCAGACAATGGACGATCTATTTCGTCCTGTTCCTAAAGGCATGATGGGTACTGTAGAACATATAGATGATACAGGTACGATCCATATGTCTTGGGATAATGGACAAGGTCTTGGGTTGATCGTTGGTGAGGATGATTTTACTTTGATTGAAAAAGCAAGAGAACTAAAAGTTATGATTGTTGAGCCAAATCAAGAGCCACGAATAGAAAATATATATGATACTTTATATCATATGCAAAAGGTCGTGGGTGGAGATATTGAAATGATTAATTTGGATGATGATACTGTTCTTACCTGTAATGAAGAAGGAAAGTTATTACATTTAGAGCCGAATAGAAGTATCAATGGAGATGTGATCGTTGGTACTTTTTTTATTGCAAGAGATGATGGTTCGGATCAACTTCAATCATTAACAGGAGAACAAATTGAAAAATATATGAGTCGTTTTATGGAAATAGAAAATTATATGGATGAAGAAATAAAGATGGGAGGTTTATAAAAATGTCAACACATAGTGTCATTGGGATCATTCATCCTAATCAGAGTGTAGAGTGTATCACGTGTCATTTTGATGGATATTTGGAGGTCAATGGAAGGATCTTGTATCAACATTATCAAGATGTTCAAAAGGTCAATCAACTCATGAAATTAGGAAGTCTGACTTGGTTAGCTGAAAATATAGAGCCACCAAAAGGGGAAGAACATAGCTATGATAAACCATATCCAGATACAACACTTGCTTATATGAGGGATAGACATGAAAAGAATCAAGAGTCGGCTACCCTTGAAAATTTTAAGGAATTTATGAAAGAAGCACATGAAAGTGATTGTGAATATATATATATGTTTATGACACTTATAACAATGAGTGGTTGTGTAATACACCGATGATGAATCCTTATGAATATGATTTTTTAAAGAAAATATTAGAACAAGAACTTGGTATGAGTGAAGAAGAATTAAAATATGAACAAAAGATGGAGGTATAGAAAATGATAAAAAAAGAAGAAGTGAAGATTAAGTATCCGAGTGCAAGGATTAAAGCATTAAGGTCTGTTTTGAAAAAGAAGAACACAACACTAGAAGCAGAAATGCTAGATTGTTTGTATCAGTTATATAAGAAACATGTCAATGCAGGTGTCAGGGAGTTTATTGAAGAAATGGAAGAAAGTGAAGAACCTGCAATAAGAAAGGCAAGAGCTTCGATCACACAAGCGACAGATTAGCGAGTGTTTCGCCCCAAAATTTAAACGTGTGCGATTTATTATGAAAAGAGGGATAAAGATACCTGTTAAAAGTATAAAAAACGTGTAGGCGTATGTGAAAGATTTTCAAATGATGATCTTATATCATAATGGAAAATAGAAGATTATATAGGATAAATAAGGGAAACTTTGCGAATGCAGGTTAAAGAAGCGAGGTCGCTTCGCCAAACAACAACGGGCAATGCC
>CAJUJC010000041.1:0-8667 GCA_910586805.1 uncultured Erysipelotrichales bacterium
TATAAGTAAAAAAAGTAAAATATTGTCATAAAAGCAGAGGTGGAAGTTATGGTATAACAATATTTTTTCTTTGATCTAGATGGGACACTCACAAACAAAGACACTGGAGAAATTGTTCCAAGTGTAAAAGAGGCTATACGTTTATTACAAGAAAATGGACATTTTGTGTGTATTGCAACAGGTAGAGCTTATTATAAAACAAGACAATTTGCAAAGAAAATGGGAATTCGTCATATTGTTAGTAATGGAGGGGCAGCTATCACTATTAATAATCAATTACTAGAAAATAAACCACTTCCTTATCAAAAGGCAGTTGCGTTGTGCGAAGAAGCACAAAATAAAGGATTTGGTGTCTTAATTTCAACTGATGATAGTATTGATGTTTGTATGATTGATGATCGTTTTATCCATCAGGTCGGTTATAGAAAAGAACCAACAAGATATTTCTTGTATCAAAATAAAGAGTATAAAGATTTTAAAGATATTTATAAAATATATATTGCTATCCCTAAAGAAAAGGAAAACCAACTATCATTACTTAAAAGTTTAGGTTATATTCGCTTTATGCCTGATTACTTAACATATCAACATGATGAAAAAGAAAAGGGGATTCAAAGAATGATAGAACTTGTTGGTGGTAAACAGGAAGATGTTGTTGTTTTTGGTGATGATTATAATGATTTGGTAATGTTTAAAGATGAGTGGTTTTCTATTGCGATGGGTAATGCATGTCAAGAGTTAAAGGATAAAGCTGATTTTATAACAAAGAAAAACGTAGATGATGGAATACTCTATGCTTGTCAATATTTTGGATGGATTTAGTTGAAAATTTATAAATGAAATAATTGTATACAATTATACAAAATTATGGTATATTAAAAGAAATATAGAATGGGGTGATGATATGAATAATTTTATTCAAGATTTTTTTGAACGTTCTTTAGATGAAAATAATATAAAAAATGAATATTATACAAAATATTCTGTAAAAAAAGGATTGCGTAATGAAGATGGAACAGGGGTTTTGGTTGGGTTGACTAAAATTTCAGATGTTGTTGGATATAAAAAAGAAGGGGATAAAAAGGTTGATGATTATGGTCAACTTTATTATCGTGGTATTAATGTTAAAGATATTGTTAAAAATAAAAAAGAAAAACATCGCTATTTATTTGAAGAAGTTTGTTTTTTAATTTTGTTTGGGTATTTACCTAATAAATATGAATTGAAACGATTTAAAACAATATTAAGTGAACATTATGAATTACCAACACATTATTTAGAAGCAAATATTTTAGGATTTCCTGCTAGGAATTTAATGAATAAATTACAACAGGAAGTATTAATGTTATATAATTATGATAAAGATGCTGATAATATTGGTATTGAGGAAACATTACAAAAGGGCATTAATTTAATTGCAAAAATTCCATCTATTGTTTGTTATACGTATCAAACAAAAGTTCATTATTTTGATGAACAAAGTTTAATTATTCATCATATCAATAAAGATTATAGTATTGCTGAATTGATTTTATCATTGTTAAGAAGTGATGGAAAATTCACCAAAAAAGAAGCAGAAATTTTAGATATTGCTCTTGTTTTACATGTTGATCATGGTGGAGGAAATAACTCTACATTTACAAATGTTGTGATTTCTTCTACTGGAACAGATATTTATTCAGCTGTTTCAGGTGCTATTGGTTCTTTAAAAGGACCACGTCATGGTGGTGCAAATTTAGCTGTTAAACAACAAATGGACGAAGTGATTAAAGATATTGGTGTGAAAGCAAGTGATGAAGAGATTCAAGATATTGTATGTAGAATCTTGGATAAAAACTACAATGATAATAGTGGATTAATTTATGGAATTGGTCATGCTGTTTATACATTAAGTGATCCTAGAAGTGAAATTCTTGCAGAAGAATGTGAAGAATTGGCTATAGAAAAAGGTAGAAAAGATGAATTTGATTTTTATCAAAGATTTTCAAAAATTGCTGTTGAAGAGATTTATAAAAGAAAAGGAATTCGTGTTTCTACAAATGTTGATTTTTATAGTGGGCTTGTGTATGATATGCTAGGAATTCCAAGTGATTTATATACATTGTTTTTTGTGATTGGAAGAATCGTAGGATGGATTGCGCATAATATTGAAAATAAATTATATTCTAATCGTATTATTAGACCAGCAACTCAATATGTTGGTGGTATAAAAGAATATAAGGATATTGAGGAGAGATAATTATTCTCTTCTTTTTGTTTTGAAAGAAAAAACCACTTTTCAGTGGTTTATTTTACTAATCTTGTCCAATTGTATTTATCTTCTAAACGTCCCCATTGAATACCTGTTAAAGTATCATAGAGTTTTTGAGTCAAATCACCAGTTTTAAAATTATTGATAATGACTTTCTCACCTTTATAACATAACTCACCAACAGGAGAGATAACAGCAGCAGTTCCAGTACCCCATGCTTCTTTTAAAGTTCCATTACGTCCTGCTTCCATTAATTCATCAATGCTTAATTCACGTTCTTCAACTTTATATCCCCAATCTTTTAAAATATGGATAATTGAATCTCTTGTGACACCAGGTAAAACAGAACCATCACAAGCAGCTGTAATAACTGTATCTTCAATGAGGAACATAACATTCATTGTTCCAACTTCTTCAACATATTTTCTATGAACACCATCTAACCATAAAACTTGAGTATATCCATTTTGTTCAGCTTTGACTTGAGCAGCAATACTCGCAGCATAGTTTCCACCACATTTTGTAAATCCAGTTCCACCTTTAACAGCTCTTACAAATTCATCTTCAACCCAAATTTTAACAGGATTCACACCTTCAGGATAATAAGCTCCAACAGGTGATAAAATGATTAAAAACGTATAACTATCAGCAGGATGAACACCAACTCCAGGTTGTGATGCAAACATAAATGGACGAATATATAATGATGTTTCAGGTGCAGTAGGAATCCAATCTTGTTCATATTTAACAATAGCTTCAACTGCTTCAACAAACATATCTTCAGGTAATTCAGCCATACAAATACGTCTATTTGAATTAATCATACGGCGTGCATTCATTTCAGGTCTAAATAATAAAATATCGCCATTTGGATTACGATATGCTTTTAAACCTTCAAAAGTTTCTTGAGCATAATGTAAAACCATTGTTGCTGGATCCATAGGAATAGGTGCATAAGGCACTATTCTTGCATCATGCCATCCCTTATCCTTATGCCAATCAATCATAAACATATGATCTGTAAAATATTTTCCAAAACCTAAATTGTTTTGATCAGGCTTTTCTTTTAGTTGTGTTGCTTTTTCTATTCTTATTTCCATAACATAACCCCCTATAAATTAAAAAAATTATACTCCTTTTTTAAATTGTATACAATCTTTTTTTGTTTTAAAGATGAAATATGTTATAATATTTTGGAAAAAGAGAAAAAGGAGTATGCTATGATAAAAATATTATTGTGCTGTGGTGGAGGTTTTTCATCAAGTTTTGTCGCTGAACGTATGAAAAAAGAAATTATTGAATATCATATGGAAGAAAAAGTTTTAATTGAATTTTCACCATTTTCATTAGCTTTAGAAAAAATAAATGATTATGATATCATGATATGTTGTCCACATTTAAATATATATGTTCAACAGTTAGTCAAAAAACAAAATGTTAGTATTCCTATCTATATTCTACCTCCAAGAATGTATGGAGCTATGGAAATAAAAGAAATATATCAGGATGCTTATGATGTGATTGAAATGTATAATCAAAATTCAATAAACCCTGTTCATTTTCCTGGTGAAGACAATGTTTTAAGAATTACAAGAAAATGTGCTTATAAAAATAAATAGAATATTTTCTATATATTTGTTATTGGAATGGACTCAAAAAGAATTTGATATAAGTCTATTTGAAAAATAAAATAAAATAGAAATTTATTAAAAAGAAAAGGCTTCATATTATAATGATATGAAGTCTTTTTGGTTATTGTATGATATCGATATGTAATGATTTCATGACATCAATACTTTTTTGATGTGTCGATTGATCAACACTAGATGTTGCTTTCATATCAACATAAATAGGTGTTTCAGGTAATGCTGCTTTGACCATAATGGCATTAGAAATAACACAGATATGTGAAACTAATCCCACTAAAGTCACATCTTTATATTCTTTATCCTTTAGATAATTTGCTAAATCTAAAGAAGGGAAGGTTGGTTTTTCAAAACATAAACAATCTTTTAATAATTTTTTTGTTTGTCCATATAATTGCCATCCTTCAGTATTTTTTATACAATGAGCAACTGGAAGTTTTTGTCCTTCATAAGTCTCCATGTAATTTTCTTGGTGAGTATCCATTGTATAAATAATATCATCACCATTATTTTGATAATCTTGAATATACTTAACAATAGTATTTTCTAATTTTGGTGCATCTTCAAATCCTAAACTCCCATTAACAAAATCATTTTGATAATCAACAACTATTAATAATCTTTTCATAAAGTTTTATCTCCTTTTTATCATTTTAACAAATATTATTGACGTGTCAACAATATTATTGTATACTCATATTGTCATATGAAGAAATGTTCATATGAAAGGAGGCGTATTATGGATAAAGTGACAATTGTTCATCAGGAAATCGTTGATAAAGTTATTGATTCTTTACCAAATGAAGAAACATTATATGATGTAGCTGAACTATTTAAGGTATTTGGTGATTCAACGAGAATCAAAATTATATGTGCGTTATTTGAATCGGAAATGTGTGTTTATGATTTAGCTGCTTCGCTTTCAATGACACAATCAGCAATTTCACATCAATTAAGAATTTTAAAAAATGCGAAATTGGTTAAATTTAGACGTGATGGAAAACTCATGTATTATTCGTTAGATGATGATCATGTTAAACAAATTTTTGATGCTGGATATAAACATATTATGGAATAGGGGTATTTATATGTTAAAGAAATATTTAATTAAAAATCTAGATTGTGCTTCTTGTGCACAAAAAGTTGAAGATAAATTAAATAAAAGAGATGATATTATTGAATGTCATTTATCTTTTGCAAATGGTTTATTGTTAATTGAAAGTGAGAATGAAATATCTTTAAAAGAATTAAATCAATTTGTTCAAACAATAGAACCTGATGTGATTATTGAAGAAAAAGGTAAGAAAAATATTGTAAAACAAGATTCAGGGCACGATCATGAGAAATGCTCTTGTAAACATAATCATGAGGAGCATAACCATTGTGGATGTACTCATGAACATGAACATAAAGAACATGAACATTGTGGATGTGAACATGACCATAATCATGAAGAACATGAGCATTGTGGATGTGGTCATAATCATAGCCATGAGGGAAGATCTTGTGAACTTGAACATAGTAATGATCATAGATATTTAGATGGAAAAAAAGTGTTATCTTATCATATTCAAGGATTGGATTGTGCTTCTTGTGCTATGAAAGTTGAAACAACAATTAGAAAATTGGATAATATTGAAGATGTTGTATTGAATTTTTCTACTGAAACTTTACAGGTTAAAGTGAAAGGAATAATTGATGAAGATGTTATAATAAATATGTTACAAAAAACAATTGATAATGTTGAAGATGGTGTAATTCTTCAATTAAAAACATCTTCTCAGGCTCTTGAAAAACCACGTTTGTTTGTATTGAAAGAACAATTGAATTTGGTTGTGGGAATCTTAGTTTATATTGCATCTATTCTTTTAGGAGACTATCAGTATGCTGTTATTGGGTTTGTTGTTGCATATGTTTTTATAGGGCATTTGACTTTAAGAAAAGCTTTTAAAAATATTTTTAGAGGAGATATGTTCGATGAAAATTTCTTAATGGCTATTGCGACATTAGGGGCATTTATTATTGGTGAGTATAGTGAAGCTGTTGCAGTTATGTTGTTTTATAGTATTGGTGAAATTTTTCAATCTTATGCTGTTAATAAAACAAGAACATCTATTTCATCTTTAATGGATATTAAAAGTGATCATGCGAATTTAAGAACAACTGATGGTGTTAAAGAAATTGCACCTGAAGATGTGAATATTGGAGATATCCTTGTTGTTAAGGTTGGAGAAAAGATACCATTGGATGGTATTGTTGTTAAAGGAACTTCTATGTTAGATACATCAAGTTTAACTGGAGAATCTATGCCTAGAGAAGTAGGTGTTAATGATGAAGTATTGGCTGGTGTTGTGAATTTAAACGAGATATTAGAAATAAGAGTCACAAAGCATTATGATGATTCAACTGTATCTAAAATTTTAGAATTGATGGAAAATGCTGCAAGTAAAAAAGCTCCAATTGAAAAGTTTATTACACGTTTTGCAAGAATTTATACACCTACTGTTGTTGTATTAGCCTTATTTTTGGCAATTGTACCTATGTTTGTTATAAAAGATGCTGTGTTTAGTGACTGGGTGTATAGGGCTTTAACATTCTTGGTCGTGTCTTGTCCTTGTGCTTTGGTAATTTCTATTCCATTAGGATTATATGCAGGACTTGGTAAAGCAAGTAAAGTAGGTGCTTTGATTAAAGGTGGAAATTATTTAGAGTTATTAAAAGATGTCAATACTGTTGTATTTGATAAGACTGGAACTTTAACTGTTGGTACATTTGATGTTGTAGAAGTGAATGGTAATGATGAATTATTAAAATATGGTGCTTATGGCGAGTATTATAGCAATCATCCTATCGCAAAGAGTATTGTTTCTAAATTTGATGGAACTATTGATGAAAGTCAAATAAGCGATTTTAAGGAAATCGCTGGTAAAGGGATTGATGTGAAGTTATTTAATCAACATGTTCTATTAGGAAATGCGACTTTTTTAGAAGAGAATGGTATAGAATACGATGAGCCTCAAAGTGTAGGTACAATTGTATATATTGCTATTGATGGAAAGTTTGCTGGTTCTATTGTTGTTGCTGATCAAATCAAGGAATCAACAATAAAGGGAATGAAGGCATTAAAACAATCTGGTATTGAAAATACTGTGATGTTGACAGGAGATCATCATAGAGTTGCTCAAGATATTGCTAGAAAGTTAGGAATTGATACTGTTTATAGTGAACTCTTGCCACAAGATAAGGTTTATAAGGTTGAAGAATTATTAGCTGATACTAATAATAAAGTTGCTTTTGTTGGTGATGGTATTAATGATGCTCCAGTTTTAGCAAGAGCCGATATTGGAATTGCAATGGGTGGTGTTGGTAGTGATGCTGCCATTGAAGCAGCAGATATTGTATTGATGCAGGATAATATTGAAACGATTTCTGAAGCTATTTCTATTTCCCATAAAACAAATAAAATATTGAAGCAAAATGTAACATTTACATTGATTATAAAGATAGGTGTTTTACTTTTAACTATGTTTGGTTTATCTAATATGTGGATGGGTGTTTTTGCAGATGTTGGTGTAACATTAATTGCCATTTTAAATTCAATGAGAATATTAAAATAGGTTGGTAAGAGGAGATTGTTATTAATAATCTCCTTTTTTGACGAAAAATAATTTATTGTCCTAGTTTTCTTTATATTAAAAATAGTTTATAATATCTACAAATGGGGTGTAGTAATGACATTAGATAAGATTAAACCAGGTACAAATGTTATCATTATAAGTGTTAGTGGGACAGGGTTATTAAGAAGACGTTTATTAGAAATGGGACTTACCCCTAACACAAAAGTGAAAGTGAGAAAGATTGCTCCAATGGGGGATCCTATTGAAGTTTATTTGCGTAGTTATGTTTTAACTTTAAGAAAAGATGATGCTTCCAAGATAGAAGTCAAGGAGGTTACTGATGAATAAAAAAACAATTGCTTTAATTGGAAATCAAAATTGTGGAAAAACAACTTTGTTTAATGCTTTAACAGGTTCTTTTCAACATGTTGGAAACTTTCCAGGTGTAACAGTAGAACAAAAAAGAGGTTTTATAAAAAAACATAAAGATGAATATGAATTGGTTGATTTACCAGGTATTTATTCTTTATCTCCATATACGTCTGAAGAAATTGTTTCTATACAATTTTTATTAGAAGAAAAACCTCATTTGATAATTAATATTTTGGATGCAACAAATATAGAAAGAAATCTTTATTTAACAATGCAGTTAATGGAATTAAATATTCCTATGATTTTAGTTTTAAATATGATGGATGAAGTGATTAAAAGTGGTAATAGTATTGATTTAGAAGGGTTGATAGATAGATTTGGAATGCCTATTGTTCCTATATCCGCAAGTAAAAATGAGGGAATAGAAGATGTTATTACGACTATTGAGAATACAATAGATAAACAAGCGAGACATCTTGATTTATGTCAAGGACCTGTGCATAAAGCGATTCATTCTATTTCACATATTGTCGAACAAAAAGTTTACGATTTACATTTACCTATTCGTTATTGTGTAACAAAATTAATTGAAGGTGACGAAGTTATGTTTAAAAGTTTAAACATATCAACGCATGATCAACATGTTATTGAACATATTTTAGAAGGTATGGAAAATGAATCAGGGACTGATAGAGAAGCAGCACTGGTTGATATGCGTTATTCCTTTATTGAAGATGTATGTAAGGCTTGTGTATTTAAAGAAAGAGAAACAAATGAACAA
>CAJUJC010000041.1:8677-16598 GCA_910586805.1 uncultured Erysipelotrichales bacterium
GAAAAGATCGATACACTTTTAACACATAAGTATTTGGGAATACCTGTATTCATATTGATTATGTTGTGTATTTTTTATCTCACTTTTTATTTGATAGGTGCTCCTCTTCAAGAGATGATGGAAATGGGAATATCATATATAACTGATATTATCATAAATTCATTAGAAAAGGCAGAAGTTGCTTTATGGTTGAGATTGTTGATAGGAGAAGGTATTTTAGCAGGAGTAGGGAGTGTTTTATCTTTCTTACCATTGATCGTGATTTTATTTTTCTTTTTATCACTACTTGAAGATAGCGGTTATATGGCAAGAGTTGCTTTTGTTATGGATAAAGCATTAAGAAAGATTGGATTATCAGGACGTTCATTTGTTCCAATGTTAATAGGCTTTGGGTGTAGTGTACCTGCAATTATGGCAACAAGAACTTTATCAAGTGATCGTGATAGAAAAATGACAATTGTTTTAACACCATTTATGTCGTGTAGTGCGAAACTACCTATATATGGGATGATTATTGCTGCATTTTTTCCTACTAAGGCAACACTTGTTATGATTACAATTTATTGTATAGGAATATTTGTTGCTATTATTTCAGCATTATTATTAAAGAATACGATATTTTTAGGTGAACCAGTACCTTTTGTATTAGAACTACCTGCATATCGTATACCAACATATAAAAATGTATTATTAAATGTATGGGATAAGGCAAAAGATTTTATTCATAAAGCATTTACAATTATTTTTATTGCCTCAATTGTCATTTGGTTTTTACAAAGTTTTAATTTTCAATTTGAGATGATACAAGATAGTTCTCAAAGTATATTAGCTGCAATTGGTACATTTGTATCACCGATTTTTGAACCTTTAGGGTTTAATGATTGGAGAGCATCTACTGCTTTAATGACAGGTGTAACTGCAAAAGAATCAGTTGTTTCAACGCTTTCTGTTTTAACGTCATCAGGGAATACAGCAATGTTAAATCAAGCATTAGAAACTATTTTCACACCATTAAGTGCATTTACATTTTTAGTATTCACTGTTTTATATATGCCTTGTATTGCAGCTTTTGCTGCAACGAAACGTGAACTTGGTTCATGGGTACAAGCTGTTTTAACAGTCAGTTTTCAAACAGGAATGGCTTATTTGGTATCTTTCTTGATTTATCAAATTGGTATATTGTTATGAAGTTAATAGATTATATAATTATTGTTATATTGATTGTATGTATAATTGTGGCTATGAGATCTTTCAAAAAAAGAGGATGCCATCATTGTTCAAAGTGTTATAAAGATTGTGGAGGATGTAAACATGGAAGAAAATTTAAATGAATTAATGAAAATTAAAGAAAATGAGTTGATTAAGGCATTTGAAAAACATAATATGACGATGCTTGTTGTTAAGGATAGAGAAGAGTTGGAAACATATCTAAAGAATGTTTTTGTGAATGGAAAAAAAGTTGCAGTTGGAGGGAGTGTAACTTTAAATCAGTTAGGTGTTATTGATATGTTAAGAAGTAGTGATGTTGATTTTATTGATCGTTATGAAGAAGGACTTACAAGAGAAGAAGTTGAACAAAGATTCAGAGAAGCATTTTTTGCTGATTTATTTATAACAAGTACAAATGCGCTTACTATGGATGGATGTTTATATAATGTAGATGGAACTGGAAATAGAGTTGCAGCTATGATTTATGGCCCTAAGGAAGTTATTGTTATTGCAGGATTAAATAAAATATGTCTTAATGAACAAGAAGCTATTGATCATATTAAAAATTGTAGTGCACCTGCTAATGCTATGCGTTTAAATAAAAAAACACCATGTACAAAAATGGGGAAATGTATAGAATGTCATAGTCCAGATCGTATTTGTAGTAGTTATGTGAAATTAGGATATCAAGGAAAAGTCAATAGGATAAAAGTTATATTGGTTGAAGATTATTTGGGATATTAGGAGAAAAGAAAATGAAAGAAGCAGGAATTTTATTTCCAATATCATCATTGCCTAATCGTTATGGTATTGGTGATTTTGGAAAGATTGCATATGAATTGGTTGATAAGCTTGCTGATGCACATATACATACATGGCAAATTCTTCCATTAAATCCATTGGGGTATGGCAATTCACCATATCAACCATTATCATCTCATGCAGGTGATGAGATTTATTTAAGTTTGGATGGTTTGATAGAAGATGGTTTATTAGATGAAAATGAAGTCACTTATTTTAATAATGATATGTCTTTTGTTGCTTATCAGGAAGTAAGGAAAGTGAAAGAAGAACTTTATTTAAAAGCTTTTTCACGCTTTGTTGAAAATGATGAGTATAGAAAATTTGTTGAAGAAAATGCTTGGCTTTATTCTTATGCTTTATTTAAGGTCTTTAAACAACAAAATAATGATAAAACATGGTTAGAGTGGGAAGATGAATATAAATATTATAACAAGGAACATACCTTTTCATTAATTCCTTTTACAAAAGAAATCAATTACCAAATGTTTTTACAATATTACTTTTTTAAACAATGGCAAGAATTAAAGACATATGCAAATAAAAAAAATATAAAAATTATTGGAGATATGCCTATTTATGTAGGATTGGATTCTGTTGATGTTTGGATGAATCAAGAATGTTTTTTGTTACAAGAGGATGGAAAACCATCATTTATTGCAGGGGTTCCACCTGATTATTTTAGTAAATTTGGTCAAAGATGGGGTAATCCTATTTATGATTGGGATTATTTAAAGACACAAAATTTTTCATTTTGGGTGGATAGAATGAAAGCTGCCTATCAAATTTATGATACAGTACGTATTGATCATTTTAGAGCTTTTGATACTTATTGGAAAATACCTGAAAGTGAAACAACTGCAATAAGGGGTAAATGGATTGAAGCACCTGGTTATGATTTGTTTGATACTTTGTTTAAAGAAGTCCCTCATTTATCTATTTTGGCTGAAGATTTAGGTGAGTTAAGAGAAGAAGTCTATGATTTAAGAGATCATTATCATTTAAAAGGTATGTATGTTTTTGAGTTTCATTGTCATAATCAATTTGATTTTGATAAAGTCATTGTTTATACAGGAACACATGATAATGATACATTGGTAGGATGGATCAATTCTTTGGATGAAAGTTCAAAAGAAAAATTAGATGTATTATTAAAAGAATATTTAGAAAAAGAAGATTATCAAAAAATTATTCATTATTGTTTAGATTTAGATGCTAGTCAGGTTATTGTTCCGGTATGGGATATTATGGGATGCGATGCATCATGTCGTTTTAATACACCAGGAAAAATAGGTTCTCCAAACTGGGAATATCGTTTAACATCATTTGATAAGTTTAATACATATTTAAGCGATTATAAAAATATGATTATAGAGAGTTGTAGAGAAGGGAAATGATGTTATGAAAAGAGCACTTGTTTTAGCAGGTGGAGGTTCTAAAGGTTCGTATGAAGTGGGAGTTATCAAAGCATTACATGAACTTGATATTGATTATCATATTGTAACAGGAACTTCTATTGGAGCATTAAATGGCTGTTTATTGGCTCAAAATGATTTTGATGCTATGAAAAAGTTATGGGATGAAATGGATATTACAAAAGTTTTTGCAGGAGAATTTGATCAAAGTTTTGCTTTTGATTTAGATACTATGCTCAATCAATCGAACTTAGCTTTATCTTTCTTTAAAAAGTTTATTAAAGAAAAAGGTGCTGATATTACACCTTTAAAAAATATCGTAAGACAGTTATTGAATGAAGATAAGCTATTAAAATCTTCTATAGATTTTGGATTATGTGCTGTTCATTATCCATCGTTAAAACCTTTATTTATCACTAAAGAAGAAATGGAAAAAGAATATATTTTTGATTATTTAATATCAAGTGCTTCATGTTTTCCTGTATTTCCCATTCATTCATTTAATGAACAATCCTTTATAGATGGAGGATATTTTGATAACCTACCTATAGATTTAGCGTTTGATATGGGTGCTGATGAAGTCATTGTTGTAGATATGAATAAAAATATTACGCATCCATATTATATGAATAGACCTCGTGTTGAATATATAGCTCCAAGAACTTGTTTAGGAGGTTTCTTGGATTTTTCAAGAGAAACTTTAGATATGAATGAGCGTTTAGGTTATCAAACTGCAATGAAGTATTATGGACATTATGTTGGAAACATATATACTTTTATGCCATTTCAAACACCATTATTTTTTCATTATTATAAAGATGTGTTATATTTAGAAAGATATGTTAGAAAAATGCTAAGAAGTTCTTCTGCACGTTCTTTCTTGGATGAATTCTTAGAAGCACATGGAAACCAACCACTAAAAGAGCAAGATTATTTATATGTTGTATTAGATTGGTTATGTGAATTATTAGAAAGAGATGTAAGTTATGTATATGATTTCCATATTCTTAAAAGTGATTTATTAATAGCTTTTGAAAAATATATTGATCCTCATTTTAAGATGGTTAATGTAAAGGATATTATTCAAACTTTTAAGAGTTTGAATAAAAAGGGAATTGTTGGAAGAATGTTACATGAAATGATTTATCCTAAGGATAATAATTTAGATATTGAAAAACTATTGACAATTTTTTCTAAAGAATATTTAATGGCAAGGTTATTGTTTATGATTTATAAAGAAAAGAAGGCTTAATTGCCTTCTTGTTTTTAATATAAATTCTTTTTTGTTTTATCGTAAATAATTTTTAATCCCTTGAATGTGAGTTCGATATCATAAACATCTATTAAATCAGTTTCATTAGCAATAATTCTTCCTAAACCACCAGTAGAAATGACTTTCATATCTTGTCCATATTCTTCTTTAATTTTTTTTATAATATATTCAGTTAAACCAATATATCCAAATACTGTTCCTGCTTGCATTGACTTGATTGTATTTTTGGCAATAATTTT
Organism: uncultured Erysipelotrichales bacterium; assembly: GCA_910586805.1. Classification (GTDB taxonomy): domain Bacteria; phylum Bacillota_I; class Bacilli_A; order Erysipelotrichales; family Coprobacillaceae; genus MGBC140090. The sequence goes on from CAJUJC010000041.1 coordinate 13,615, forward strand.
ATCAGGTTTTTGTATTTCTACTTCAGGAAGTTTAGCAGCTTGAGATGAAAGGGCATGGGAGCTAATTCCAATACCTGGTGCTGTTGCTCCACCAATAAATTCTCCTTTTGCAGTAACAACATCATAAGTTGTTGCTGTTCCAAAGTCTATAACTATACATGGTCCACCATATGTATAAAAAGCACCTGCTGCATCTACTAATCTATCAGCACCTAAGGTAGAAGGATTATCTATACGAATATCTATTCCAGTTTTTACCCCTGGACCAATAAAAATAGGGGATTTATGTAAATATTTTTTGATGGTACTTGTAAACGAATAATTGATTTTAGGAACAACACTGCTGATGATAATATCTTCAATATCTTCTATTTGAATAGAAGATGCATTTAAGAATGATAAAAGCATAAATCCATATTCATCAGATGTTCGTTGAAATTTTGTAGTCAATCTATAAGTTCCAATGAGTTTATCGTGATTATAAACTCCCATAGTTATATTTGTATTTCCTATATCTATAGCTAATAACATATTATGCCTCCAAGTTTATTAATAAATTTATAATTTTATAAGCAAGTTCTTCTTTAGAAAGTAAACCAAATTCTTGAATATCATCTTTTGTAAGAATAGAGACAACATTGGTATCACCTTGAAAACCAGCACCTTCAGTTTTGAGATGATTCGCTACAATCATATTACAATTTTTCTTTAATAATTTTTCTTTAGCATGTTTAATGAGGTCACTTGTTTCCATTGCAAAACCACAAATGATCTGATTTTCTTTTTTGTTTTGTCCAAGTTCATATAAAATATCTTTATTTTTTTGTAAAGTTAGTTGGAGATGATCATCGTTCTTTTTTATTTTCTCATCTTCAATGTGTGTGCTTGAATAATCACCAACAGCTGCTGACATAATAATTATATCGTTTGATGAAGAGTGAGATATCATTGCTTCATACATATCATTAGCAGTTAAAACATTGATTACATTCAGCCCATAAGGTTTTCTTAATGTTGTAGGTCCACTAACAAGTGTGACTTCTGCGCCTAAACAAAAAGCAGCTTTTGCGATAGCGTATCCCATTTTACCACTAGAATGATTAGTAATAAAACGAACAGGATCAATACTTTCTTGTGTAGGACCAGCACTAATCAACACCTTTTTACCATGTAAAGATTTAGGCGTTAAAGCATATTGAATCATTTCTAAAATATCATCTTCATCAGCAAGTTTACCTTTTCCAATATCTCCACATGCAAGCAATCCAGAAATAGGTTCTACAAATAGAATACCACGTTGTTTTAAAATTTTGATATTTTCTTGTGTTGCTACGTTTTCATACATATGAACATTCATAGCAGGTGCAATGAGTTTTGGACAAGTTGCTGCTAAAAAGGCACTTGTCAACATATTATCAGCCATTCCGTAAGTGACCTTAGCAATTGTATGTGCACTTGCAGGAACGATAATAAACAAATCTGCATCCTTAACAATATCAATATGTGTAATGATAGCAGGATTTTCATCATCAAATGTATCAACATAAACTTTTCTTTTTGTAAGTGATTGAATACATACAGGTGTAATAAAACGAGTTGCACTTTCACTCATCATAACATCTACAATATAATCTTTTTTTATCAAATCACTTATCAATTGAACAGATTTAAATGCTGCAATACTCCCTGTTATTCCTACAATAATTTTTTTTGACATCTTTATTCCTCACTTTTTATTTTAACTTTAAAAGAATTTTAGAAATCATAACTGCAATAATTGTGCCAACTATGGCTTCTAACAATCCATTTGTTGTAATAATACCATATAAATAAGGTAAAAGTTCTTCAAAAGACTTTCCTAACTTCATAGCATATTCTACACCAAAAATAAAATAAATACCACCTAAGACTAAGATAGTATTTGTGATTGCGCCTAAAAAAGAACCACAAACCATAGCTAAATATTCATTCTTATCTTGAAGAATTTCATAAATAAGTCCAGCAATATATCCTATTAATACCCTAGGAACAATGGCGATGATAGCACTCATTATTGAACCACTAATAAAAGGTGAAAAGACAAAAGATGTAGGAGTAGGTTGAATGGTATTGATAACTAAACTAGATATACCAAAGACAAGTCCAACACCAGCTCCTTGTTTTTTTCCTAAGACAATACCTGAGATAATAACAGGAATATGCAATGTTGTTGCACGTAATGGTCCAATAGGTATAAAACCTAAAAAGGGAATCATAACCATAAGAATTTCAATGGCTATAAAAAGGGACATAAAAGCCAAGTTTTTTGTTTTTTTGTTATTCATTTTTTCCTCCACTGTCATTTCTTAAAAGAATACGACGTTTTTATATATTTTTGTTATAAAGATAAATGTTAATGCTTAAAAAGTCATTACAAATTTTACCTTTCTAACGAAATCATTATACATGAGTTTATGAAAGAATACAAACTTTTTATAAATAGTAATGATTATTATTATATATAAGACTTGATTTTATCAAAAATTGGTGTATAATAAAGTCATAAATTAAAGGAGGAAAATATATTATGGCAAAATGGGTTTGTAGTGTATGTGGATATGTACATGAAGGTGATAGTGCACCTGAACAATGTCCAGTATGTAAAGTACCAGCTGAAAAATTTACAAAACAAGAAGGAGAAATGGTTTGGGCTGCTGAACATGTTATTGGTGTAGCAAAAGGTGCTCCTGAAGATATTATTAAAGATTTAAGAGCTAATTTCGAAGGTGAATGTAGTGAAGTAGGTATGTATTTAGCAATGGCTAGAGTTGCACATAGAGAAGGATATCCTGAAGTTGGTTTATATTATGAAAAAGCTGCTTGGGAAGAAGCAGAACATGCTGCTAAATTTGCTGAATTATTAGGAGAAGTTGTTACTGATTCTACTATGAAAAATCTTCAATTACGTGTAGATGCTGAAAATGGAGCAACTGCTGGTAAAGTTG
>CAJUJC010000042.1:0-6426 GCA_910586805.1 uncultured Erysipelotrichales bacterium
ACATAGGCTTATAGCCGCAGATAAAACCACGTCTTTTAGGCGTGGTTTTTATTTTAATTGTGCTTTATATTTTTGTAGTCTTTTTTGTTTGCTATATGTGTATTTGAAGAGATTGATTTTCATTATAAAATCAATTATAATGTTATAAAATGAATGAGAAAAGAAGGTGTTTTCATGAATATTTTAATTATAGATGGACAAGGTGGAGGAATGGGACGCCAATTGGTAGAGAATATCAAGAAAACTTTTCCAAAGCAAGAAGTAACAGCAGTAGGAACGAATGTTCTTGCAACGCAAGCGATGTTAAAAGCAGGTGCTGATAATGTAGCCACTGGTGAAAATGCTGTCATTGTTGGATGTCGAGGTGCAGATGTTATTATAGGACCTATTGGAATTGCAATTGTAGATTCATTATGGGGAGAAATTACTCCTAAAATGGCAATAGCAGTTGGACAAAGTCAAGCAATAAGAATTTTACTTCCAATGAATTTGTGTAGTAATTATATTGCAGGAGTAGAAAAACGCAGTACATCTTCTTTGATTGAAGATTGTCTTTTGAAGCTTAAACAAATCATTGTTGAAAAAGAGGCATAAAAATGATAAAATAAGAACAATTGCTAAGCCTACTTAGTATAAATTGGTAGAAACCAGTTCCATTTTTAATATGTAAAAAATTTATATTTTTAATTGATAGTCAAGAAGACTGTTGCTATTCGTTAGAAAACGAATTCAATAGTCTTTGTTTTTTTCATAGAAAGGAGGGGAACAAGATGTCAGCAGTTATAGGAAAACATATATCATTTCAATATGATTTTCATATAAATAAAAAACCAATACTTAATGATATTTCTTTTGAAATAAAAAAAGGTGAATTTATAGTTATTTTAGGAGCAAATGGTTCTGGAAAGTCAACACTTGTAAAACATTTCAACGCAATACTCCCAGTGCAGCAAGGAGAATTATCCCTATTTCATATAGATGTTACAAACGAAGAACATATTTGGAAATTAAGAAAAATGTGTGGAATGGTTTTTCAAAATCCTGATAATCAGTTTGTTTCAACAATAGTTGAGGAAGATGTTGCATTTGGGCTTAGAAATTATGATATACCTGAAGAAGAGATATCAAAAAAAGTTAAAAATGCTTTATCTATTGTAGAAATGGATGGATATCAAAGACGTTCACCTCATACTTTATCAGGTGGTCAAAAACAAAGAGTTGCTATGGCAGGAATTTTAGCTATGGAACCTGATATTATTATTTTTGATGAAGCAACCGCTATGTTAGATCCTAGGGGAAGAGAAGAGGTCTTAACATACTTAAAAAAAATTCACAAGATTGGAAAAACAATTATAATGATTACTCATTATGTAGAAGAAGCAGTGGATGCTGATTGTATTTGGTTAATGAAAGAAGGGGTTATTTTAAAAAAAGGAAGCCCTTATGATATACTCACTGATGTTCATCTTTTAACTCAAGCAAAACTTATGCCTCCATTAAATGTACAGATTTATTATGATTTGTTAGAAAACGGAATACAACTTTCTCACATTCCCCTAACAAATGAACAACTTGTGGAGGAATTATGTCAGTTAAAGTAAAAAATCTTTCTTTTCAATATGATAAAGGCATAAAAGTATTAAAAGATGTATCTTTTGAGATAAAAAAAGGTGAATTTGTAGGTATTATGGGACATACAGGATGTGGAAAATCTACACTTATTCAACTCATCAGTGGATTATTGACTCCAACAAGTGGAAATATTTATATAGATGATGAAGATATTAATCATAAAAAGTATGATAGGGCATTGCTTCGACAAAAAGTGGGAATTGTATTTCAGTATCCTGAATATCAATTATTTGAAACAACAGTAGAAAAAGATGTTGCATTTGCATTAAAAAACAATAAATTCTCTCAAAAAGAAATAAAAGAACGTGTGCGCTGGGCATTAGAAATGATGGGATTTTCATATGAAGATATAAGAAAAAAATCACCTTTATCTTTATCTGGTGGCGAAAAAAGAAGAGTAGCAATTGCAGGAGTAATTGTATCTCAACCTCATATTTTGATTTTTGATGAACCCATAGCAGGTCTTGATCCTTATGGAAGGCTTGAGTTCCTTAAATTAGTTAAAGCATTACATCAGCAAGGAACAACGATTATTATGGTATCACATAATATTGATATTCTTTGTGAATATACACAAAAAATGCTTGTATTTCATCAAGGACAACTTATTACCAATGAGTCTACAAAAGATATTTTTAATAACCTTGATTTTCTTTCAAAATATCAAATGGAAACAAGTCAGATCCGTCATATATCACAAAAACTATATGAAAGAGGATTTATAGTGTCTCCCTATATAACAAACTATCAAGAATTTATTAATGAAGTCAAAGATGTATTAAATAGAGGTCAATTATGAATACATTCATAGGAAGCTATATAGAAAAAAAATCTCTTGTTCATAAACTTGATGCCTTTATTAAACTTATTTGTGTTTTTATTTTGATTACCGCCATTATTATGTGTCAATCAATTTATAGTTATATTGTTTGTATATTATTTTTAACTATTATTATTCATATATCACATATTGGTTTTTTCAATGCAATGAGTGGTGTAAAACATATGTGGTTGTTTTTTGTGATGATATTTTTAATGAATTGTTTTTTCTTTGAATCAAGTTATTCTTTATGGAATTGGGGGATTTTTCATTTATCTTATGAAGGAATGATACAAGGGTTAAATGTTGTTTTGCGTGTTGTTTTTTCAATGATTGTTGGGAATTTATTTGTATCAACAACATCACCTTTAGATATTGTAGGTGCTATTGAGAGTTTTATTTTTGCACTTCGTTACATAGGTGTTCCAATACAAGATGTGGCTATAATCTTGGGTGTTTCTATTCAATTTATACCAATGTTTATTGAAGAAACAGATATGATTAAAAAGGCTCAAATAGCAAGAGGTGCACGTTTTGAAAGTAAAAAATTATTGGATAAAGCAAAAGGCATCATTCCTCTTGTTATTCCAGTATTTCTTTCCGCTTTTAAAAAGGCTGATGAGTTATCAATAGCAATGGAAGCAAGGGGTTATCATCGTACAAGAAAAAAAGAAAGATTTCATCATCGTCATATTCAAATGATAGATATAAGTATTCTTATTATTGTTATTGTGTTTTGTATTATAGAAATGATTATATAAATGGAGGAATTTAAATGATTAAATTAACTTATGTGAAAAAGGCAATTATTACAGCTGCCTGTATAACTTTATGTATTGTTTTACCTATGGCTTTTCATTCCATTCCTAATGCTGGAAGTATTTATTGTCCAATGCACATACCAGTATTATTATGTGGACTTATTTGTGGATGGCCATTTGGGTTATTATGTGGATTGGCAGGACCATTTCTTTCTTCAGTATTTACAGGGATGCCACCTGTTGCGATATTACCAATCATGATGATTGAACTTGCAACATATGGAATTGTTACAGGGATGATGATGAAAGTAGTTCACACTCAAAAAGTTTATGGAGATTTGTATATCGGTTTAGTTATAGCTTTAATGACAGGTAGAATTGTTGCAGGACTTATGAGAGCATTAATATTCGCATCAGGTGAGTATTCTATTGCTATTTGGGTAACAACTTATTTTATAACAGCATGGCCTGCTTTGATTATTCAATTAGCATTTATTCCAATGATTGTATTTGCATTAGAAAAAGCACAATTAATTCCTATGAGATATCCACAATCATACAATGAAAGGGTATAAAATGTAATGATGAACTTTGAAGATTATCTTTTAGAACAATTACACATTCATCCCTCTATGCAACCTCAAGATATTGTTAAGTTATGTTATCAGGCTGCTTTTGGAGGCGAACATTTATTAAAGGATAAAGATAAAGCAAGAGTATATTTAGAAGAAGAATATCAAACAGCTCAACCTCAAGATATGAAATTATATGAAAGAATATCCCAAGATGTTTGCCGTATTCATTTATCAGCATGGAAAAGGAGAGGTTATCCAATTGATTGGTTATTTCAAATGTTTGTAAGCTCATTTATTACAAAAGAGAATAGTCAGGAAGTTTTTTTAGAGTATCTCAATATTTCAGAAAAGTTAATAAAATATACTCATTTTTCGATTCAGGAATGGCAAGAATATATGAAAAAATATAAAAAATTAGGTATGCCTGCTATTCATCATAGTTTACAATATCAACAACAAGAACAGCCATCATATAGAATTGTTGATGCAAAATACATAAGATTATTACCTATACTAGATGAAATTATGAAACAAAACAATCAAATGTGTATTATTGCAATTGATGGAAGAGCAGCCTCAGGTAAATCAACAATCGCTAAACAACTTCAAAATATTCTTGAAGCAGATATTATTCATATGGATGATTTCTTTTTACCAATGCATTTAAGAAGTGAAGAGAGGTTATATGAAGCAGGCGGAAATATCCATTATGAAAGATTTCAAGAAGAAGTTCTTCCTTTTTTAAGGCAGTCAAAAAGTTTCTCATATCATATTTTTGATTGTAGTCAAATGAATTATCATGGGAAAAGAACTATCAAAAGTAAACATATACGTATTGTAGAAGGTTCATACAGCTGTCATCCCATTTTTAGCAATTATGCGAATATAACTGTATTTTCGACAATTGATTCTCAAGAACAAATGAAACGTATTATTCACAGAAATGGAAATAAAATGGCAAAGATATTTCAAGATAAATGGATTCCATTAGAAGAAAAATATTTTGAATATTATTCAATAGAGCATAATGTAGATATTTGTGTATAAAACATCTTTAATTATATTTTTTATAATATAAACAATAAAAACATCAAAACCAAAGGATAGAGAACGAAATTCTCTTCTTTTTTGATAAGTCGATGTATTAAGAACAATTTGCTTAATATTGTTTTTTATGAAGAAAATAAATATAATGAATATATAATATATGAAAACATTTTGATCAAAGGAGAACCTATAATGAATGAACGTATATTTGTTATTGAAGATGATATCAATATTCAAGAGATTGTTAAATTGTCTTTAGAATCTAATGGTTATCAAGTGAAGCTATTTAATAATGCCATTGATGCCATTGCAAAGATTAAAGAAGAAGCACCCGATTTGGCCATATTTGATATTATGTTACCACAGATGGATGGCATAACAGCTGTTAAGAAAATTCGTGAAACAAACACATATTTACCTATCTTGATATTAAGTGCTAAAGATAGTGAAATTGATAAAATTCATGGATTGGATAGTGGGAGTGATGATTATTTGACAAAACCATTTGGTATTCTTGAATTATGTGCACGAGTTCGTACTTTGTTAAGGAGAGTTCAACCAAAATCAAAGGTGATAAAAACACAAACATTAACAATTGATAAATCAACACATATGATTACACAATATAATCAGAAAATAGATCTAACAAACAAAGAATATCAATTGTTAGTTTATTTGATTGATCATAAAGAACGTATTGTGAAAAGAGATGAGTTATTAAATATGATATGGGGTTATGATTTTATAGGTGAATCAAGGGCTTTGGATGTTCATATACGTTCTTTGAGAAAGAAACTAGATGATGATGGAGAAAAGTATATTCAAACAATTCGTTCAGTAGGCTATCGATTTATTGAACAGGAGAATAAAGATGACTAGGTTTATTCTTCGTTATTTCATTATTATTTTAATTGTTACACTATTAAGTAGTTGTCTTATCTCTGCAACACTTATTTCAAATAGCTTATTAGAAACAACAAAAAAAGATATGCTCTATTCATTAAAACTTGTTCATTATGCAATAGATGAAACAAAACCTCTAGATAAGCAAGTTGAGGCACTTAATCCATTAGCATATTCTAATGACACACGTCTTACAATTATAGATATTAAAGGTCAAGTTCTTGCTGATACATTGCCACAAAATGTATCTGAAAATCACTTGGGTAGACAGGAAATTAAAGATGCTATTCATACAGGAGTAGGATATGCTCAAAGACATTCTGATACAATTAATCAAAATATGTTATATGTTGCTTATTATCAGGGAGATTATATTATAAGATTATCTATTCCCTATGATGGCATTTTTGATCATATCTCAACACTCATACCTGGTTTATCAATCAGTGCTTTGATTTCATTTGTTATAGCATTTGTATTATCAAAACGATTAGCCTATCGTATTTCAAAACCAATGATTGAAATTAATGAGGGGTTAGAAAATATGACTGATGATTTTCGTTTTGATTTAAAAACATACGAATATAGTGAATTTAATAATATTGTAGAAACAATAGAAAATTTATCTCATCGTTTAAGAAAATCTATGAGAGAGGTGAAATTGGAAAAGACAAAAATTGATGAAGTT
>CAJUJC010000042.1:6436-16318 GCA_910586805.1 uncultured Erysipelotrichales bacterium
GAAGTTTTTAAATTAATGAATGAGGGTTTTGTTTTATTAGATGAAAAGAACAAAGTATTGAGCATTAATAAAAAAGCAATGACAATTTTAGGTCATATAGAAGCTGGATCATCTTTCATAGATGCTTTAGACTATCCTCAATTAATTCAAGCTATAAATAATCATGTTTATCAACAGGTTGTTGAAATGAAGATGAATCATAACATTTATTTTTGTTATATTTCTAAGATGAAGTTGGGTACATCATTATTGTTTGTAGATATGACTGCAAGTAAAAAGGCTGAGAAAATAAGAAGTGAATTTTTTTCTAATGTCTCTCATGAATTAAAAACACCTATGACATCTATTAAGGGATATAGTGATTTATTGGCACAAGGATATGTTCAGGAAGAAAAACAAAAATTATATATGATTAATAAAATTCAAGATGAGGTTAATAATATGTCTACACTTATTAATGATATATTGATGTTATCAAGACTTGAAAATATGGATATAGAAGTTGAAATGTCACATTTGAAAATAAAACCAATTGTTGAAGAAGTATTGGAAAGTTATGAGGTTGAAATGATGCAACATCATATTCATGTTGATTGTCATTTTAATGATATTGTTTTTGTTGGAAATTACCAACAAATCTTGACATTATTTAATAATTTGATTGGAAATGCAGTTAAATACAATAAAGAGTATGGTGCAGTTTTTATAAATGTCATAGAAGAAAAGAAAGCAATTAAGATTGTTGTAGAAGATACAGGGATTGGTATACCAATAGCTGATCAGCCACGTATTTTTGAAAGATTTTATCGTGTCGATAAAGGAAGAAGTCGTCAAAGAGGAGGAACAGGTTTAGGATTGGCTATTGTCAAACATATTGTCATGTATTATAAAGGAACAATTCGTTTAGAAAGCGAACTTGATAAAGGAACAAGTATTGAAATTGTTTTACCACAACAATCTATGAAAAATGATTAAAACTAAGATGGTATGATTCCTCTAATGTAGATAACTAAAATAAAGTTGTTTATGTAAGGAGGAATCTTTTTTGATGGAACAAAAAAGTAAATATTTAGTAAAGAAAAAGTATAAACTGTTTTAGATTATAAAAATGGAACAAGAAGAAAATTATAAATAGTGTATTTTTCTTTATATACACATTTTTTTTGTTTAAAATTCAATATTTTGTGCATACTTTGATAGGTGATAATAATGAATCAATCCTATTGGCAAAAAACAACGAGAAAGAAAAGAGAAAAAAAAGTAACTGAAGATATACTCACTGATATTGTGATTATTGGTGGTGGACTGAGTGGTGTAGCTCTTGCTTATTATTTAAAAGATAGTCAATATCGTGTAATTGTGGTAGAGAAGGATGAAATTGGAGCTCATACAAGTGGACATACAACTGCTAAAATAACAACTTTACATAGTCTACTTTATCAAGAAATTACAAATCATTATGATATACATCAAGCATATTTATACTATCAATCTAATCAAAAAGCATTGGAAGACATCCAATATATAATAAAGAAAGAAAATATAGATTGTGATTTTCAAAAAAATACATCATACATTTATACTGATGATCCTCAATATGTAAAAGATATAAATGAACAAAAGCATATTTTTCATCAGTTACGAGTTCCTTTTGTAGAAGCAAGAAATCACTTGGCTTCACTAGGATTAGAGAATCAAGCTATTTTCCATCCATTAAAATATCTCTTTGCATTAATGAAAGTATGTCAAGAATCAGGGGTAGAATTTTATGAGCATAGCCAAGTAACACATATTGAAAGAAAAGATAATTCATTTTTGTTGAAAGTTAATAATCATACAATAGAATGTCAATATCTGATTCATGCAACAAGATACCCTTTTATTTATAAAGGAATGTATTTTATGAAAATGTTCCAACAAAGAGAGTTTGTAGATTATAAAGATATTCCAGATAGCCAAGATAGTTATTTATGTATTGATACACCAATAAGTCAACGACCAGTTGGCAATGGTATGTTAAAGATTGATAGAGAGGCTAAGGATTGGTATGCTCAAGATACCATTCCATTACGTGGTATTCCATACATTGGAAAATTAAATAAATATGATAATGAGTTTGTTATTTATGGTTTTCAAAAATGGGGTATGACTTTATCTCATGTCGCAGGAAGGTTAATTGCTGATTTGATATTAGAACAGGATAATCCTTACGAAGAATTATATTCTTGTCATTATTTTTCAATGTCAAGTGCTAAACAATATACTCAACACATGGTGAAAAACATTAAAAGAGGATATTGGGACCAAAGATTTACAACAAAAACAATAGACGATTTAGATAAAAAAGAAGGGGCAGTTGTCAAAGTCAATGGACATTTAAAAGCCATTTATAAAGATATAAATGGAGAAATACATACTATGTCACCTTATTGCCCACATTTAAAGTGTTTAATTACTTTTGATAAAAAAAGCCAAACTTGGTTATGTCCATGTCATCAATCTGTTTATGATGCTTATGGAAAATTATTACAAGGACCTAGTCTTTACTCACTAGAAAAGAAGGATAACTAAAATTTTTATTATAAATATATAGATATTTAAAAAATATAACTCAAATTTCTGTTAAAATGTTTTTCTTAATCAATTTAATATAAATTTGAACTTTAATAGGCTCTTATTTTTCTGGAAATAGTTTTGATGAACGTGTGAAGCTATAGGTTATATGGAGAAATGTTGATATATAATGAGTATGATTTTTTAACTGTTATTATATCAGTATATATAATATAAATTATTAATGAGATTTACTAGTTTCATATAAAGATGGAATTATTTTTTAGAGAAGTAACAATTTCAATAAATTTTGATAGCTATATTGTCCAATTTAAAGAAGAAGCAATTAAGGAATTGGTCAATTTTATAGGTATAAATTTTGCTTTTCGAAAATAAAAAGAAGATTCTAATTTTATAGAATCCAAAGGGGGATGATAATGTAAATAACTATAATTAATGGTGATTTATATATAAGTGAACATTATTCAAAAGTTTTGTTTTATCATTCAATAAGTATTTAAAAAGCTCAAAAGAGCTTTTTCTTTGTGTAAAATTCATTTTATAAAAGGCCAAATTGTAAAATTTGAAAATAATACTAGATTAAATCTATTTATAAAGGTAGATACAATAGAATATTTTTAATAAGATATTTGTTTTAAAATATTGGGTTATTAAAATTTTAATTTATATATAAGACAATTTTAATAAAAAACTCTATCAGACAATATAATTATACCATATTATTCCCACTAATTATAGACTTTATTTTTTTGAATAACTATGAAATAATTAAATTAAGAAAGGGATGTGATTGAAATGGGGCTGTTAAATAATTAATAAATTCTATTGAGAGGAGAAAAAAATATGAAAAAAATTATATTTACATTTTTAACTTTATGTTTAATTATTAGTTTTGGTTTTGTAAAAGCAGTAAATGCTTATGATGGATATAAATTAATTGAAGTAAATTTAGATAATGAAATTAAGACTGACCAATCATTTCAGGATTTGGCTGAAGAATTAGATATGGAAGCAAGAACTTTTATTACAAAAGAAGATAAAAATGTTTATTTGATTCCAACGTTCAGAAAAACAAATGAGTTTATGGCTAAAGATAATGTTGTAGAAACAACTACATACCTTATTCCAAAGATGTATGCTCAAACATATACTGGGAGCAAAAAAGGAAATATTGATATTGTTGCATCTGCAGCTGAGATTAATATAACAATCTATTATGAGACTTATACAGATTCTGGAGGATTTGAGTATGGAAAACTTACTAAAGCAATAGGGTCAGTTTCTGGTTATAATTCTGGTTTCAAATTTGCGTCTGCTGAGATAACACTAGGTTCTGTAGGTTTAAACTATCCAAATCAAAGAAAGGTATATTCAACTACAAGTGACAAATGGGCATATTCAGCACCGTCTAGTTGGCAATATAATCTTATGGGCAATGGATTTTGTGTAATAGGTTCAAGAGCTGATGTAAAAATAACGAGAGACGGTGTTAAAATGTATACTGGTAGTTTAAATGTAAATATTGGTTGATATGGTGTAACTATGAGAATGAAAAAAATACTAATAATTATTTTGTCTATTATGTTATTTGGATGCCAATCTTTGGATAAAAGTTCTAAAATTTCTAAATCATTAGAAAAAGAAAATGGCTTTGAATATGAAATTAATTTAAATGATTCATATAAATATTTAAATCTTAAATTATATTCTTTTCATCAAAAAGGAAAATGGGAAATTGTATTTAATAGAAATTTTCAGTTAGATAGCGATAAAATAAATATAGATATAAATAATCTCACAGATGATTATTTTCAAATTGATGTTCATAGTGGAAATTTTTCTCAAAATGAAGATTTACATATAAAAAATATCTACGATGAAGAATTAGGTAATGTTATTTATTTGTTGGCTAAAGAACAAGAGATTGATGTAGTTAATTCATTTGGGCTATGGGCATATTATTATGATTATGGAAATGATAATCAAAAAGATTTGAGTTTTAATGATTTGTCTGATTCACAAAATATAGTTCTAGGAGATAATGATGCATATTTTATTTTAACAGCTCAACTCATATATTAATCAGGTACTATATTGTTATATAAAAGAAAGGTTCAATTCAAATAATAGAATTGAGCCTTTTTAAAAAGTTATTTAAATTAAAAAGAAACTGAAATTAATCAGTTCCTAAGAGTTTAGCATCTGCTTCATCAAAACGCTTTGTATATAAAATCATAACAACTGCAATAGTTACAATAATAGCACTAATTAAGAAAATATTAAAAGAACCAAAATATTGATAAACACTACCAAAAATATATCCATAAATAGCTTTAGCAATACTCATTGAAGCATTTAATAAAGTCACAGCAGTTCCAAATACAGCTGGATTTACTGAATCTTGAATATATGCAAGACTAGCAACTGTTGAACAAGCAACCCCAAAACAATGCACAAAACTAATTGCTAAAAAAGCATAAGAATTAGGAATAAAAGCATATGTATATAAACGGATTGCTGTTAATATAGTGGCAAATAAATAGAATTTTTTATATCCCATTTTTCTAATTACTTGAGAAGCTACCATAAGGAATAAAAATTCAGGCAAAACTTGAATAAATGTTAACCAACTAATTAAAGAGTTATTTCCTTTTAATGTTGTAATTAAATGATTTCCTGCAAAAGCACCTGAGCTGTCAACAACAATTTGTGTTAACATAACCAATAACAATATAAATATAAAATTTTTATTTTTCAACAAGGCTTTAAAATTCTCTTTTTGAGGTTTTTCTTTTTCCTCTTCTTCACTTGCTTTAGGGAAAGATAAACAAATCATTATTCCTATTCCAAGTAATAAAATATAACTTGTGAATAATGGACCATCTAAACCATATAAATCAGCTAAAAAACCAACAGCCATACTCCCTAACATATATCCTAAAGAACCCATGCCACGAATAGAACCATAATTTCCACCAATCTTTTTCGTATAGTTCATAGATATTGTATCAGCCATAGGCATAGTACCCAATCTTGCAACTTCTAATAATAGTGCAAATATAATGCAACCAAGATAAACAGTTTGTTTAGAATAAAAATAAAGAACAACGATTGAAGAAGCCAAAGAAATTAATAACATTAAATTGTATTTTCTTGTTTTATCCCCAATAACTCCCCAAATAGGAATAACACAAACACCAATCATTAAAGAAATAGCAGTAATCAAACCAATTTGTGATCCATTTAATCCAATGCTATTTTCTAAATAAACATTAATATAAGGAGTGAAACAACCAACTGCCCCAAGTAAAACAAAATAAAAAACCTGAAATTTTAAAATATTCTTATCCCTCATATGCAATCCTCCATAGTAAAATAATCATACCAAATTTTTATTTATTGAGATAAAATATTTCATATTTAGAAAAAAATTATAAAAATACGGAAGAATAGAAATAAATATATAAATTTGTTTAAAAAAGACAAAAAAATACTCTATTTTTTGATTATATATGATATGATATATACTATAATAATTTATCAAGGGGGAATTGTAGATGAATTTTGTATATGTATCACCAACCTTTCCAAAAAACTTTTATAATTTTTGTGAAAGATTGAAACAAAGAGGTGTCACAGTTTTAGCAATTGGAGATACGCCTTATCATGAATTGAGTGATGAATTAAAAAGATCAGTAGATGATTATTATCAAGTCTATTCAATGGAAGATTATAATGAAATGGTAAAAGCTATGGGATATTTTATTTTTCATTATGGTCATATTGATTGGTTAGAATCTAACAATGAATATTGGTTAGAACAAGATGCAAGGCTAAGAACTGATTTTAATATTACAACAGGTATTTATACACGTCATATTCAAAATACGAAGTGTAAATCTAAGATGAAGAAATTTTATAGAAGAGCAGGTATTAAAACTGCAAGATATCATTTAACTTCTACTTTAGAAAAAGGATTGGAATTTATTGAAAAAGTTGGATATCCTGTTGTTGTGAAACCTGATAATGGTGTTGGAGCAGCAGCAACTTATAAGATTTCTAATGAAGAAGAATTAAGAGCTTTTTATAATGAGGAACATATTACTCAATATATTATGGAAGAGTTTGTAAATGGTTTAATTATATCTTATGATGGGATTGCGAATCTTAATAAAGAGATTCTATTTGAAACTTCACATGTTTTCCCTAATCCAATTATGGATGTTGTGAATGATGCAAGTAGTATGTATTATTATTCATTAAGGGAGTTACCTGATGATTTAAAAGCAGCTGGAAGAGCATGTGTGAAGTCTTTTTATACAGCAGGAAGATGTTTTCACATGGAATTCTTTAGACTATTGGAAGATAAAAAAGGTTTAGGGAAAAAAGGAGATATTATTGGATTAGAAGTAAATTTAAGAACACCTGGAGGATATACACCAGATATGATGAATTACGCTAATAATATTGATGTTTATTCTATTTATGCTGATATGGTTACAAAAGGATATAGTGATTATAATCATGATAGACCATATCATTGTGTATATTGTGGTAGACGTGATGGATTAACATATAAACATAGTCATGAAGATGTTGTTAATAAATATCAATTTGATATGGTTATGTGTGAAAGAATGCCTGATATTTTAAGTGGGGCTATGGGTAATTTTACATATACTGCTAGATTTGAAAATATGGAACAAGTGAATGAATTTGTAGATTATGTGTTAGGATAGGAGATTAGTATGAAAGTTGAATGGTATAAGGAATATAGTGGGTGTTTAAATAGAGATATGGAATTTAAAGTGTATGGTCATGCTGGACAACCTATGCTTGTATTTCCTTGTCAAAATGGTCGTTATTTTGATTTTGAAAGCAGGGGTATGATACATACTATTGAACATTTAATTGATGAAGGAAAAATTCAATTGTTTTGTTGTGATAGTATTGATGAAGAGTCTTGGTCACCAAGTCATTTGTCAAATGAACATCGTACTTATATGATGGAACAATTCTATTATTATATTGTTAATGAATTGGTTCCAAGAATTTTTGAGATTAATTCTTATGGTAATGGTGGAAATTATGCTGAAGGTATTATGACTTCAGGATGTTCAATGGGTGCAACTCATGCAGTGAACTTTATGTTAAGAAGACCTGATCTTTTTAACGGAACAATTGCATTAAGTGGTTATTATGATAGTGATTTATTTTTTGAAGGATATCATGATGATATTATTTATCGTAACTCTCCTATTCAATATATGAATGGAATGACTTATGATCATCCTTATGTTCAAATGTATAGAAAACAAAAAATTGTCATTTGTACAGGTCAAGGAGCATGGGAAGATGATATGGTGAGAAGTACATCTCGCTTAAAAGAATTGTTTGAATACAAAGATATTCCAGCGTGGTTTGATTTTTGGGGACATGATGTTGATCATGATTGGCCTTGGTGGTTAATTCAATTCCCATATTTTGTAGAAAGGGTGATATAAGATGAATGTTATATTTATTTCTCCACATTTCCCTCTTTATTTCTATAATTTTTGTGAACGTTTAAAAGAAAGAGGAGTGAATGTTTTAGGGATAGGAGATGCTTCTTATGAAAATATTTCTAGAGAAACAAAAGAATCATTAACTGAATATTATAAAGTCAATAATTTAGAGGATTATGATGAAGTATATCGTGCTTGTGCTTATTTTACTTGGAAATATGGAAAAATTGACTGGATTGAATCTCAAAATGAATATTGGTTAGAATTAGAAGCAACATTAAGAAATGAATTTAATGTAAGTACTGGAACTAAGATTCAAGACATGGCTCCAATGAAATACAAGTCTAAAATGAAAGACGTGTATAAAAAAGCAGGGATTCCTACTGCAAGATATGCTTTGGTTCATGATTATGAAACAACAAAGAAATTTGCTCATCAAGTAGGTTATCCAGTGATTGTTAAACCTGATAATGGTGTAGGAGCAAGCTCTACTTATAAGTTAAAAACTGATGAAGAATTAGATTATTTCTTTGCAACAAAAACACCTCATGTTCAATTTATTATTGAAGAAATGGTACCTGGACATGTGGAAACATTTGATGGTATTACTGATAAAAATAAAAATATTTTGATTGCAACAAGCCATGTGATGTTGAATTCTATTATGGATAATGTCAATGAAGCAAGTGATACAGCTTTCTATTCACAACCAGTAGAGGGATTAGATTTATATGAAGTTGGAAAGAGAGCAGTTGAAGCATTCGATACAAGAAGTCGTTTCTTTCATTTTGAGTTTTTCAGATTAGATGAAGATAGAGAAGGATTAGGTAAAAAAGGTGATATTGTAGGACTTGAAGTCAACATGAGAGCACCAGGTGCATATATGCCTGATATGGCAAACTTTGCATATAATGTAGATGTTTATACAATTTGGGCAGATATGGTTAAATATAATCAATGTTATTATGATATTCATCGTGAATATTGGGTAGCATATACTGGTAGACGTGATGGTATTGGATATGCACACAATTATGATCAAATAAGAGATGCTTTTGGTGATGCTATCGCTTTAGAAACTGATGTACCTGAGGCATTAGCTGCTGCTATGGGAAATCATGTGTTTATTGTTAAGTCACGTACAAAAGATGAATTATTTAATATGATTCGATATGTATTGAAAAGAGAAGATGGAACAGAGTGGATGTAATGCTAACAGAATTGTCAGTATGTAAATAGTTTTCATTTATTTAAATTTGATAACTATTTCAACAAATACTTTATTTGAATTATGTTATATATTGATAAACCACATAGTTATAAAAAAGAGCTAAGATGCAATAAATTTTTAAAATTTATTAATCTCAGCTTCTTTTTTTAGTTTAAAATCTTATAAATGTCTTGCTCATTGTTCACATCAAAGATTCTTATAACCAATTCATTTAATTTATCTTCATTACTCTTCTTAATTTCTAATATCAATTCTTTTGATATCACTCCTAATTTTAATGTTAGTTGTTGAATTAATATTTTGATTAGTCTATTCATTTCACCTTCTTGAATCCCAAGTATCTTTCCTTTCTCTATTCCTCTCATCTCACCTTGTAACAATCCTTCTTGTATTCCACGTTGTTTTAATTCATCTAATGATCTACACATATGTATTTCCTCCTTTTCCTGTATTTTTATATAATTGTATAATTCTTCACTTTTTACTATTGATGCTACTACTAATGCAATATCCTTTGTTAATATCATTTCTTCTATATCTTCAGGATTGTTTCCTTTTTCTAAGATAATCTTG
>CAJUJC010000043.1 GCA_910586805.1 uncultured Erysipelotrichales bacterium
TTCTCTATATTATCACCTTTGTTCCCCCTTGTAAAGTCTTTTTTTATATTTTTTTAAAAAAATTTAATATTTATTACTTATAATTACTCTAAATCAAAAAGCATTTGTTTATTTCCAGTTAAAATATATTGATAATATGCACATAAAATGCTTTCTAGCTCTTGATAACTATTAATTTTAGATAATTTGTTTTTAACTTGCGATGAAGATTTCAACCCTTTAATATACCAAGGCGCATGCCCTCTCATTTGTCGAATTGCATTTTTTTCTCCTTCGACGTCTATTAATCTTCTTGCATGCTTTAAACATTGCTCTATTTTTTCTTCCACAGTTGGTTCATCTAACAAAACTCCCTTTTCCACATAAGATACCATTTCCTTAATTACCCATGGATTTCCTAACGCCGCTCTACCTACCATAACTGCATCACATCCTGTTTCATCTAACATACGTTTTGCATCTTGTGCTGTTTTTACATCTCCATTACCAATGACAGGAATTGACACTGCCTCTTTTACCTGTTTAATATAACTCCAATCTGCATGCCCCTCATACATCTGAGAACGTGTTCTTCCATGAACTGCTATGGCACTTGCCCCAGCCTTTTCTATAAGCTTAGCAATTTCTACACAATTAATAGAATCAAAATCATAACCTATCCTTATTTTTACAGTCACAGGTTTTTTAACTGCCTCAACCACATTCTTCACTATTTCATAAACCAAATCAGGATATTTTAACAAATAACTTCCTGCATGTGCTTTTAGAACTTTATTCACAGGGCAGCCCATATTAATATCAATAATATCACAATTAGAATTTTGATCCACAAACTTAGCAGCACCCACCATAGACTCTACATCCCCACCAAATATTTGAATACTTACAGGATGTTCATCTTCATCAATTGTTAACATATCAATTGTTTTTTGATTTCCATAACATAGTGCTTTATCACTCACCATTTCACTAACAACCAAGCCTGCGCCAAACTCTTTAATAATTTTACGAAACGCTACATTTGTAATTCCAGCCATAGGAGCCATTATAATTCTATTTTTAATTTCTATATCTCTTATCTTCATCTTTTTTCACCATTACATAATATAACATGATTTTTTATGAAAACAAAGATAAACAATTCATATCATTATTATAAGAAAATTTTTTCATTATTTATGTATATATATTTAAAAACCGTCAATGCTACGTATAGATAACTTACACTTTCCCCTCTATTTTTCCTCCCCATTTAAAATAGATGTAAGTTATCAAATAGTTATATTCCTAATATTGGTAAACCCAAAAAGAAAATGAAGGCTCCTCCATATTGCCTTCATTTTTCTTTTTTATAAATGATTGACCATTTCTTTTAAATCATCTTCGCTAAACTGATATTTTTCATTACAAAATTGACATCTCATTTCACAACCATGATCTTCATCAATCATCGCTTGTAACTCTTGTTTTCCAACTGTCATTAAAGCATCCTTCATTCTATCTTTAGAACAGTCACACTCAAACATTAAATCCTGACTATCTAAAATATCTACATCATCAAATAACATCTCTAAAATATTTTCAGGTTGTTTTCCTTCTTGAATCAAAGACGATACTGATGGAAAGTTTTTCATTTTCTCCTCAATATATACTATATCCTCCTCAGTAGCATCAGGTAATAATTGAATAATAAAACCACCACTAGAAATAATCTCGTTTGTATCATTAACCAATACCCCTACTGATACAACTGAAGGCGTTTGTTCTGAAACCATAAAGTAATAAGAAAAATCATCTCCAATTTCACCACTTTGTAAAGGAACTGTCCCTACAAAAGGTTCTTTTAATCCCATATCTTTAATGACTTGTAAAGTTCCCTCAGTTCCAACAGCAACACCTACAGCCAATTTCCCTGTATCATTATATGTATAATGAACTTCAGGATTAGCAACAAAAGCTTTAATTTTTCCATCACTATTTGTTGTTGCAAGCATAGTTCCAATAGGACCTCCACCATTAATAGTTACTGTCATTTTTTCCTTATTCTTATTCATAGCACCCATCATCAATGTAACTGACATCATTCTTCCAAGCGCTGCTGATGCAGTTGGCCACAAACCATGTCTAACTCTTGCCTCTTCTAAAAGTTTTGTTGTATCACATGCAAACACACGGCAATTTTTAGAACGTACAATTCCTCTTACTAAATAATCTTCCATTGTTATCACCCCATTGCAAAATAACTTATTAATGGCAATACCATACTAACCACCAATATAAAAACCAAAATTTTAACCTTTGTACTTCTTTGCATAATATTCTCCTCTACTGAAAAAAGCGCATAGCGCTTATTTCATTTCATCTAATAAATCATCACTTGCATCAACACCCATTGTTGGTGGTGTTTGTTCATGGTTATCTTCTTCTTTGATTTGTCCATCGTGAACTTCTAACATTTGTCCAGTTTGATATAAAGATTCAATTTGTTCACCATTCAATGTTTCATGTTCCAACAATGCTTGAGCTATTAACTCTAATTTATCTTTTTGTTGTTTAATAATCTCTGTACACTGACTATAACACTCATCGATAATTTTTCTGACTTGCTGATCAATTTCGAATGCAATTTGACCTGAGTGTGTGTTACTTGTAGACGTATAATCCCTACCTAAGAATACAGCATCTTCTCCTGAAGCATATTTAATAGGACCTAAATCTGACATTCCTAATTCAGTAACCATTAATCTTGCAAGTCTTGTTGCTTGTTCAATATCATTATGAGCTCCTGATGTCACATCACCAAAGAACACCTCTTCAGCAACACGACCACCCATATATCCTGTTATACTTGCCATCAATTGACTTTTTGTTTGGAAATATGTTTCTTCTTTTGGAGTCATCAAATTATATCCCCCTGCTTGTCCACGAGGTACAATTGTAACTTTTTGAACTTTATTTGCCGCCTCTAAAGTCAACCCAATAATAGCATGTCCAGCTTCATGGTAAGCCACCAATTTTCTTTCTTTTTCAGTATATTTACGAGACTTTTTAGCCGGTCCGCCAATAACACGATCGATAGCTTCATCAATATCTTCCATTGTAATCAATTGATGTCCTAATCTTACTGCTAACAAAGCAGCTTCATTTAAAACATTTGAAAGTTCAGCTCCTGAAAAACCTGGAGTACGTTGAGCAACATTCTCAAAATTCACATCAGGCGCAAAATGCTTGTTTCTTGCATGAACTTTTAAAATTTCAGTTCTTGCTTTTTTATCAGGATTAGCAACTTGAATTTGTCTATCAAAACGTCCTGGACGAAGTAATGCTGGATCTAAAACATCAGCACGGTTTGTCGCAGCTAAAATAATAATCCCTTCATTACCACTAAATCCATCCATTTCAACTAATAATTGGTTTAAAGTTTGTTCACGTTCATCATGACCTCCACCAATACCTGATCCTCTTTGACGACCAACAGCATCAATTTCATCAATAAAGATAATACATGGAGCATTTTGTTTTGCCTTTTTGAACATATCACGAACACGTCCAGCACCTACCCCAACAAACATTTCAACAAACTCAGAACCAGAAATTGAATAAAAATCAACATTTGCTTCACCTGCAACTGCTCTTGCAAGTAAAGTCTTACCAGTACCTGGAGGACCTACCAATAAAACACCTCTAGGAATTTTAGCACCCATATTTACAAACTTTCTTGGATTTTTCAAAAATTCTACCAATTCAGTTAATTCTTCTTTTTCTTCATCTGCACCTGCAACATCACTAAATCTCGTCTTACTATCTTTTTCAAGTTTTGCACGTGAGTTTCCAAATTCGAAAGCTTTGGCATTTGCACCTCCACCTCCGCCACCAATACTTCTTATCACAAAGAACATTGCTCCAATAAGAAGAACATAAGGAAGCATTCCTAACAAAGTATTTCTCAATAAATTCGCACTTTGTTCATCAACAACTTGAACTTTAATGTTTTTATCTTCTAATAATTGCATTAAAGAATTTGTTTCCTCATCTGTTTTAGGCACAATTGTCTTAAATGTATAAACTGACTCTTTTCCATTTTCAGTTTTTTTATACTTACCTTCTACACTTGTTATATATGCACTTGGCATGACTTTCATTTCTTCAATCTTTTCTTGATCTAATATCCTTACAAATTCAGTATAATTCACTTCTGTTGATCTACCTTGATTCAACAAAGGAATTAACGAACTTAACAATAAAAGAACAACAAGCCAAGGCATAATCATTTTAAATAAACTTTTATTCTTGTTATTCATACAATCTCCTTTATTATTGATAACATTCTTCTTTTAAAATCCCTACATAAGGGAGGTTTCTATATTTCTCATTAAAATCTAAACCAAATCCCACTACAAATGCATTTGGAATCTCGTATCCTACATATTTAGCTTCAATTGGGAATTGACGACATTCCTTCTTATCTAACATTGTTACAATCTCAACAGATGCTGCACCTCTTTCTTCAAGCATTGCTTTCACTGTGCTCAAAGTTTTACCAGTATCTAAAATATCTTCAACCAACAAAATATCCTTTCCAGTCACATCTTGTTCAATATCCTTTTTAATTGTTACAGTACGTGATTGAGTCCCTTCATAACTACTTACATCCATATAATCAAAAGTAACATCAAGGCTTATATATTTAGATAGCTCAGCTAAGAATGGTACTGATCCTTTCAATAGTCCAATAAGAATTAAATCTTTATCATGATAATCATTCATAATTCTTTTCCCAAGTTCTTTACATTTAAAAGCTATTTCATCTTGAGTATATAAAATTTCTTTAACATTTTTATGCATTTCTCTCACTCCTTGTCATGATTAATCTATTTTATCACAAAAACATTTGGTTTTGTAGTCAAATAATCAATGTTTTTTGCAATATGTGGAACCAAGATAATTGTTTGATCTTTATTTAAAACAATTGGCCATGTTTTTCTTTTCAATGCAGGTATTTTGGCATTAATAAATAAACGTGATAATTTCTTTGTTCCAGAAGACGTCATAATACTATCGCCCTCTTTCATTGTACGTATTGTAATAGGATAATCATCTTTCGTCAAGTATACACCTTCATTTATATGACCATTTTCCAACAAATGAAAATGCTCACATCCAAATGGTACAAATTCACTAAATTCATAACGATAGCCTTTTGTCTTGTTTTTATCAATAATGTATATATTATCGTATTCTTTTATGAACAGATAATTAACTGGTAAATTCATTTGAATATTTGGTTTTACACTATTAATTTGATGTTTAATCTCTTCTATCAATGAATATGAAATAAGTTGTGGAGGCATAACATCTTTTAAAATTAAATACAAGAAGATATTTCTAAGTTCTTTTGGAATATAGTAATAATAAATTTGTCCATCTGTTACATATTGTTGGTAATAAGTTTGGACTTTAAACTCCAATTCCTTAATTCTTTCATTATGAAAAGATGCTCTTTTCAACAAATCTTCTTTTTGTTCAAAAGTATAGTCTTTTAATACAAGATTTCTCACTCTATCTCTTTCAAAATCAGTTTCAAAGTTTGTATAATCATCATGATAAGGAATATGATGTTTTTGACAATAAGAAAGAATGTCTTTTTTATAACAAGGCATTAAAGGTCTAATAACTTTCATATCCTTAACATAATTCACTTCTTTAATCCCTAAATAATGAATAGTATTATGTCTTTGAAGCTGCATATAAATCGTTTCTAAATGATCATCTAAATGATGCCCTAAAACAACACCTTGACAACGATATAATCTATAAATCTCTTTGTAGAAATCATAACGCAAAGAACGTGCTCTATCCTGAAAGTTTCCATCAATGTAATCATGACTATGAAATTCTTTATAATAGAAAGGTAATCCATATTTTGCACAATATTCACTCACAAGCTCATAATCTACATAACTATCATGTCTCAAGTTATAATTCACATGTGCTACAAGTATGTGATACCCCTTTTTCCTTAAGGTATCTAATAAAAACATAGAATCACAACCACCTGAAACACCGATGACATAATATTCATTTTTATTTAACAATTGTTCATTTATTTTCATATTCTCACTTCCGTTACTCATTATATCAAAGAAGTGAAGAAAAATCCCAATATTTTGGGATTATTGTTTACATAATTTTAAAACTATGATTGTCATATCATCATTTGTATCACCATGGGACGCTAAATGCATGAGTAATTGAGCAATTTCTTTAGGGTGATCATTATCTATTAAATATTCATTTTCTTTCAAAAACAATTCAAAATCTTGTGTAAAACCATCACTAATCATAATAACAATATCATTCTCTATGAGTTTTTCTTTTTCAGTTGATATAGTGAGTGGTGAAACAATTCCAATAGGGAGGGATTTGGATTTGATTTCTATCACTTGATGATTTCTTATGATGTAAGTTGGACAAGCTCCATATTTTAATAATGTTGCACTTCCTAACACAAGATTCACTTCTATCATATCTAATGTTGTGAACATATCATTTCTATTTTTTATTCTTAATAAGGCATTCACTGATTGTATAGTATCACTTAAAGAAATACCATTCATAATCAATTGTTTAATAACATCTAGTGTAAGTGTTGCATCATCACTTGCTTTTTGTCCTTGACCCATACCATCACTCAATGCAAAATAATGATTTTCATTCATCATAAACATTGTATAACTATCTCCGCAAGCTACTGGTTCTTTAGAACATTGTGAAACACCATACTGTAAAAAATATCTTGTTTGATGTTTTAACACAACATATGTATAGCCTAACTGATGCATTGGAATTTGTAATGTATGTAAATCTAAACTCTCATTTAAATACGTTTCTAAAATCGGAATGAGTTCATTTTCAATTTCTTCTTTTGTTGTTTCATACAAACCTATCTCAAGATAGTAAATAGATTGAGTTTCATAATATTTTTTAAGATGTGTAATTTGAAAATGATAACCTTGCAAATGTTCATAAATATGCTTTTCTTCAATATGTCCAATTTGTAATTGTGTTGAAAAACGATTAAACACATCATTCAATAAAGAAAATTGCTGATATAGATCTTTTCTCATGGTTTGATATTCTTGTTGAATGCGATTGATTTTATTGTAGTCTTTTTGATACATTGCTAATGACTCAATATATTGTTTTGGTTTTAAGCAATATTGATTAATAAAATGAAGATCATCTTTTGTATATTCTTCTTTTAAACCTTTGTTCATTAACTTTACCAAACGATTTGGTCCATATTGTTGATTAAAACATGTATGACAACTTGAGCAATCTTGACACATATCTTCATAAATATAACCAACATATTCTAATTTATGATTATGTGCAGGGGCCTGATTAAACAAAGAAGTCATTTGTTCAAAAAGATGACAAAAGGAATCAACTTGTTTTGTAATTTGTTGTTTTAAAGTCATTTCTTCATAAGAAGAAGATAATACAAGTTTATGTGATGAAATAGGAATAAGCAAAAAAACAACAGCACTTATTGACACAATAATACCATGATACATATAAGAAAAATCCACAAAAAATGGTAGTGTTAAGTGTGCAAGCAAGTACAAACATACAATTGTCCATTTTGATTTTAAATTCACCATATAAAAGAAAAAAAGAGGTATTAAAAAAGATAAGATATCATCTTTATAGCCAACACTCATCAATAGCATAAACAAAGCTCCATAAAACAAAGAAGGAAGCAAATCATTTAAACATTTATGATAAATCATGACCAGTATAAAAACACGTATCAAAATCATTGTTACTTCTCTTGAATAAGAAAGCAAACTCATCATACAAATAAGAACAACGATTGATAATGCTTTAATTCTTTCATGGGTTAATAAATGTGTTTGATTATGTACAAAAAAAGGAGGAAGTTTGATAAAAATCATAATATTGACATACGTTAAAATCGTTAATAAAAGTGTGGTGAGTATTTCAATTTGATAATATGCATAAAACACTCCTGTTATTAACGTTAAGAAATAAGGGATATAACTTGCTTTCATAGAATGAAAGAACTGACAAAATTCTAAAACCACAAAACATATTCCACTAATATATAACACTTCAATCGGTGTGTTAAAACCTACTACTGCAATAATTGTTCCTATTGCATAACTCATAATCGCCTGATATCCACACATAAAACATAAATAAAAGAACGGAATTGTAAAAACAAGTGATGTTCCTTGTATAAGAACAAGAGAAAATAAAAAAGATATAAGACTTGTTAAAAAAATAAGTTGATACTTTAATTTATGCTCGTGTGTACGGCTAACCACTAATTCCATACTCTCACCTCACAAGCATTATAGCTTTATATAATTAAATTATTTGTCATTTTATATATCAAACATATTTTTTCATATGACAAAAAAAGCGGGTTTATTCCCCGCTTCGATGTAATTCAAAATAAAACAAAACACCTCGCTCAGTATTTTCAACTCCATATTTTAATCTATGTAAATCTAAAACCGCTTTACATATAGCAAGCCCTAATCCTGTACCTTCTTCATTTCTTGCTCTATCAACTTTATGGAATGTTAGCCAAACTTTAGCCAAATCTTCTTCAGGTATGTGAGAACCTTCATTTTCAACCGAAAATCTTTCATTGTTTAATGTAACATGAATTGTTTTTCCTTCTTGGGTATATCGTAATGCATTGCTTAGAAGATTATCTATAACCATTTCTAATCTAAAACGATCTCCTTGAATAATAACTGAATCTAAATTGAGATTTAATTTTATCTTTTTCTTTTGAATTAAATACATAAAAGAATCTAAAGTTTCATCTACAATTTCCAACAAATCAACTTCTTCTTGTTTCAAGACAATATTACGAGACTCTAATTTAGAATACTCTAACATTGCTAAAACAAGTTCATTAATTTTTTTTGTTTCATTTTGAATAATTTGTATATATTCATTTCTCTTTTGTTCATCTTGTTCTAATTCAACAAGTTCACTAAATCCGTTAATAACACCTAATGGTGTCTTGATTTCATGAGTAAAGTTAGAAACGAACTCTTGCCTTAAATTTTCTAATTGTTTAACTTTTTCTACTTCTTTATACAAATTATTAATTGTTTTTTCTAACTCCTTACTCATTGTATCAATACTTCGTGACAAATCTCCCAATTCATCTCGTCTTGATACATCTATTGGATAATCAAATTCTTTTCTTGCAATATGTTTTGCAGTTGTTTCTAAACGATGCACAGGCTTAATAATCCAATATGCCACAGCCAAACATATACAAGCTATTAAAATAAGTGCTAGAAAATAAGTTGAAGAGTTATCGAGCATAAACTGTTGCATAGATGATGCAAAGAGATGATCGTACTCTTGTGTTACAATAAAATAACCTGTTATCGATTGTTTAATTTGGTCTTTTTCACTAAGTTTTTCTGTGGTTGCACCTGGAGTATCATATAAATTGTCATGATACAAAAAATTATAATGATTCCAATCTATCATTTTGACCATTACTGATGAATATGTTTTTCCATGATATCTATATGGTTTTAATAAATAATAATCTGCATATGCTGTTGAAGCAAAGATATTCTCAGCTTTCGTATATTCATCAAAATGTTTTTGAATTTGTTGTTGTATTCCTTTAATAGCATTACGATAATCAATCACTACTGTTTTTGAATTATCTGTAACTGAATGAGAATAATTTCCATGACTTAAAGATTGTGTATTATTACTAAAATAAATTTCTTTATATAAACTTGAGTAAAAACTCAAACGTCCACTCAATTTTTCAACTTTACCTTTAACATCACAAGTAATGACTTCATCATTATCTATTTTAACACTGGATATTTTAATATGATTGTATTCATTTTGAGATGGATTAATAGGTTCTTCAAAAACAACAGAAAGTGTAGCATTTTTACTATTATCATTTTCAACAAAATACTCTTCTAACTTTTCTATATTTTCTTGTCCAATACTTTCTAAATTAATATAAACAGGCCAATCTTTATTTCCTTTAAATTGAGTTAATAACATACATAATGTTGTTGTATCATCTACTTCTCTTGATAGATTTAAAATCTTTCCATCAGGTGATACTAAACTTTTAATCAACTGATAATTACCACCTAAAGCAACATCATATATTTGTTCAAACTCAGAAGATGAGAGATCATGAGTTTTAATTGTATTTAAATTAATATATTCTTTTGAAAAACTGTCAATCAAACGAACTGTTGATGCGGCATCTGATTCAATTGTATTTTTTTTATAACGGTTAACCCCTAAACGTATTTCATTCCCTAGCACCAAAGCAAATGCCACAAAAATAATACTTGATATTTTTAATACGAGGCTTAAACGTATTCTTCTATTCTTTAACATCAAACTTATATCCTATCTTTACAACTGTTTGAATGTATGAAGATGCACCTAGTAATTTTTTTCTCAACTTTTTGACATATGTATCAACAATTCTTTGATCGCCATAATAATCATAACCCCAAACATAATCCAACAGTTGATCTCTTGACAAAATCTTTCTTTTATTTTTCATAAAATAAACCAACAACATATATTCCTTATGTGAAAGTCTAATGAGTTGATGATCAACCATCACTTCATGAGTATTTTCATCTACACTAATGATCCCTTCATTTAATGACATAAAATCATCTTCTTTTTTCACTCGTTTAAATAATGCTACACATTTTGCATATAACAGTGAAGGTGTAAATGGTTTAGAGATAAAATCATCAGCCCCTAACTCATAACCTTTTAATTTATTTTCTTCTTCACTTAATGCACTGATAAATAAAATAGGAACCTCACTTTTTTGTCTTAATAACTTACATACCTCATATCCATCAATACCAGGCATCATAATATCTAATAAAACAATATCGATAGTATCATCAAATAAAGATAACGCTTCATATCCATCAGTTGCTTCTACAACAGTTGATTTCATCTTTGAAAAATACTCAACAATAAACATTCTGATTAACTTTTCATCTTCAACGAGTAATACTTTCATTCAACCACCCCCATTGATATCATTATATAACAAACATATGAAAAAGATATGAAAAAAGATGATTTTTTCAAATCACCTCATAACTTCTTTAAAAATCCAATATCACCATAAAAATAAGACTTATCAAATTGAGTAAATCCTAAACGTTCCAACAAACGAATAGAACGTTGATTATTGTTATAAACATAACAAATCACTTTTTGAAACTCATATTTTTCTTTCATATATGTTAAAAATGCTTCAATCACTTCAGTAGCATAACCACATGACCAATATTCACTATCCAATGTATACCCTAAAGTGAATGTTTTTTCATTAATAATCTCTACAAACAAATCACCAATTTGTAAATCATTTTGTTTTAAAATAATCGCTACATGATAATCTGTTTTTACACGATGATGAGATTTAACTAACATACATTGTTGAATACGTCTAAAAGCATCTTTTTGACTATAATGGTTCCACGATTGATATTTCGCAACTTCCTTTTTATTACGATATTCACTCATACGAAAGGCATCACTTAATAACAAATCCCTTACATAAAGTCTTTGTGTTTCTAGAATCATAGTTCTTCCTTTAAATGATAGTAGATAAATAACATACGATCTTTTCCATTGATATCTTTTATAATTTCAAAAGGTGTATCAGGAAAATAATGTCTTATCGCTTCTTCCATTAACTCTCTTTGATCAAATCCCATTTCAAAAGCAAGTAACGCTCTTTCTTTAATGACTTTTTTAACATCAGCAAAAATCTTACGATAAAAATATAAACCATCATTTCCACCAAACAAGGCCACATGAGGCTCATTATCCTTAACAACACTTTCAATCTCTTGTCCACTAGGAATATATGGTGGATTAGAAACAAAAATATCAACATGAATATCATGATCTATTAATGGTTGTAACATATCCCCCTGATAAAATGTAACATTGGCATTTAAATCACTTGCATTTTGTTTTGCAACAACCAATGCCTCTTTGCTTATATCAGTTGCAGTTACATTCAACTTTGGTTCTTCTAATGCTAAAGAAATAGCAATAGCTCCTGACCCTGTTCCAACATCACATAAGTTAATAGATTCATAATCTTCAAAATAATCATCTATTTTATACAAAATGTTTTCTACTAGCTCCTCTGTTTCATAACGAGGTATTAACACATTTTCATTGACAGTAAAATCTCTTGAGAAAAATGTTTCTTTTCCTTTGATATATTGAATAGGTTCCCCTGCCATATACCTTTTCATTCCTAATTGAAATGCCTGATACAATTCTTCATCAACATCTTCATCCATCATCAAATATAATTGATGAGGTTCTTTGTTGGCTAAATGATAAAACAAAACCTTAGCAACATTACAATCTTTATCTTTTTCATCTAACATCGCTTCGCTTTGATGAATTAATTCTCTAACAGTCATTATTCATTTTCTCCAGCAAGTTTTAATCTTTGATCCTCATTAATTAATGCTTCTATCACATCTTCTAATTTTCCTTCCATAATACGATCTAACTGTTGTAAAGTTAAACCAATACGATGATCAGTCACACGATTTTGTGGATAGTTATATGTTCTGATTTTTTCACTTCTATCTCCACTACCAATTTTATTACGTCTTTCACTACCTAATGCTTCTTCTTGTTCACGAAGTTTCATTTCATATAATTTTGTACGCATTGCACGCATTGCTTTATCTTTATTATCATGTTGACTACGTCCATCTTGAGAAGTTGTTACAACACCAGTAGGAATATGTGTAATACGAACAGCTGAATCTGTTTTATTAATATGTTGTCCCCCTGCTCCTGAGGCACGATAAGTGTCAATTCTTAAATCTCCTGGATTTAATTCGAAGTCAACTTCTTCAGCTTCAGGCATAACAAGAACAGTCGCAGTAGATGTATGCACACGTCCTTGTGTTTCTGTCTTAGGTACACGTTGTACACGATGTGAACCCGATTCAAACTTTAACTTAGAATAAGCCCCTTCTCCTTTAATCATAAATGAAATTAAAGAATAACCACCAGCTTCACTGTCTTGGGCTTCCATGATTTCTATCTTCCATCCTTGAGATTCAGCATATTTAATATACATTCTATACAAATCTCCTGCAAAGATATTTCCTTCATCTCCACCAGCAGCACCACGAATTTCTACAATAACATTTTTATTATCATTAGGATCTTTTGGTATTAACTCTAAATGTAATTTTTCTTCAATAACAGGTTTCTTTTCTTCTAATTCACTCAATTCCATTTCAGCCATTTCTTTAATTTCAGGATCACTTTCCTTCATTAATTCTTTAGCTTCTTCAATTCCTGTTAAAATTTTCTTATATTCTTGATACAATTGATAAGCAGCTTCCAAAGTTGATTGTTCTTTAGATGCTTCAGTCATTTTTTGAATATCATTTGCAATACTTGGATCCATTAAAATTTCATTCAATTCTTCATATCTTCTTGCGATTGTTTCCAATCTCTCCATCATATTATTCATGTTTTTACCTCCAAACCGTTATCATTATAATATAAACTTTAAAAATAATCAAAATAATAATGCAATATCCCTTCTTTTTTCAATTGACACATTTCTATACTTTTTTTATACTGTTGTTAGTGGAGGTGTAACAAATGATAAAAGCAGTTATTTTCGATATGGATGGTTTAATGATAGATAGTGAAAGAGTGACTTATAATGGTTATAAAAAGGTTCTAGGTGATATGGGATTAGATATCACTGAAGAATTTTATACAACTTTACTAGGTAGAACTATTGAAACAGCAAAACAATTATTTGAAAATGTTTATGGTAAAGATTTTCATTTAGATGATGTTATTCCTTTGGTTCATAAATATATGGCAGACTTATTTGATAATGAAGGTGTGCCTGTAAAAAAAGGATTAGTTGATTTACTAAAGTATTTAAAAGACAATAATTATAAAACTGTTGTCGCAACTTCAAGTCAACGTAAACGTGTTGATCATATCTTGAATATTGCCAACATATCTCAATATTTTGACGATTCTATTTGTGGTGACGAAGTAGCTCATGGAAAACCAAATCCTGAAGTTTTCTTACGTGCTTGTGAAAAGGCAGGAGTGAGTCCTGAGGAAGCATTAGTTTTAGAGGATAGCGAAGCTGGTATTCAAGCAGCATATAGTGGAAAGATAAAGGTGATTTGTATTCCTGATATGAAATATCCTGAAGAAGCATATGCTTCAAAAACAACAAAAATTCTTCCATCATTAGAAGAAGTTATTGATTATTTAAAAGAAAATTAAGAAAAAATTAAAGATTTTGTTTGTGAAATCTTTTATATTTATTATAAAAGGTGGTTTATATGAATAAAATAAAAAAGACTATTGTGATACTTATTTCATTTTGTGCTATAGGATGTATTTTTATTGCAGGAATCAATTTATTTATGTTTTTTTCTACACATGAGCAATTTTCAAAAGATATAGAAAATGCTGATTGTATTCTTGTTTTAGGTGCGGGTGTTAGAAATGAAAAACCAACCCCTATGTTAAATGATCGTTTAGAAGAAGCTATTAAACTATATAAAAATGGCAAAGCACCTAAAATCATTATGAGTGGTGACCACAGCCAAGAAGATTATGATGAGGTCAATGTTATGAAAAAGTTTGCAATTGAAAGAGGTGTTCCATCTTCTGATATTTTTATGGATCATGCAGGTCTTTCTACATATGAAAGTTTATATCGTGCAAAAGAAATTTTTCAAGCAAAAAAAGTGATTATTGTCACTCAAGACTATCACCTCTATCGTTCTTTATTTATAGCTAATCAACTGAATATAGAAGCTGTAGGTTATCCATCTAATCCTCGTTATTATAAAGGGCAAGCTATGCGAGAGATTCGTGAAATAGCAGCGAGATGCAAAGATTTTTTGATAAGTTTTATTCAACTTAAACCAACCCACTTAGGAGAAACTATACCTATTTGGGGTGATGGAGACATAACAAATGATAAACC
This sequence comes from uncultured Erysipelotrichales bacterium, assembly GCA_910586805.1. Lineage (GTDB taxonomy): Bacteria > Bacillota_I > Bacilli_A > Erysipelotrichales > Coprobacillaceae > MGBC140090. The sequence goes on from CAJUJC010000043.1 coordinate 15,095, forward strand.
TATTTAAAGCTTTTTAATATAATTATAATGATTCATAATATACCCATGAGTTTCATAAAATTTGTGGGCTTTTTTTCTATATGTAGATGTTGATAATTCTATTTCTTCTAAACCTAAATACCTTGCCTTCTCTTCTACATACTCAATAAGTTGCGAACCAATTTTTTGACCCCTACAATTTTCATCCACAACCAATTCTACAATTTCCCCTGTATCACAATCATGATGCATATAATGATGAACATATAAGCTGATATATCCAACAATCTTATCTTCATATTGATACAAGTAATAATAGATATCTTCACTTTCTAATCCTAAGATATAACATTTTTCAAAATGTGTTTTATTTAATTCTTTGTTTTCTAATACACACATCAAATGATAAATATCATTCAAATGTTCTTTTCTTGCATTAATAATCATAAAACCACCTCAAAAATATTATAAAAAAAGAACTGAAATCATTCAATTCTTTTTTCATACTATTTTCTATGTTTTAAAGGGAGTCAATCATGTATCTTGATTTTACATACACAATATACAAAGTCAATATGAATTTTATATGAACTTTGTGATTTTATTCTTTTGAAACGAAAGAGATGTTAACAAACACCTCTTTCTTAGGGATATATGATAGATTTGAGGGGAATCAATACTATCGTATTTGTCTTTCGACACTATTAATATACATCTTTAATGTGTCTTGAAAATGAACTTTTATAAATAATGTGGTTTATTTAAAATTTCATGACAATGACGACAACGAGGTTCATATTGTTCTTTTGCCCCAACAACAATGATAGGTTCTTCAAAAGATGCTGGTTTTCCATCAACAAGTCTTTGTGTACGTGTGGCAGGAGCCCCACATTTTGCACAAACTGCTGTTAGTTTCGTAACAAATTCAGCACGAGTTAATAACTCAGGGACAACAC
>CAJUJC010000044.1 GCA_910586805.1 uncultured Erysipelotrichales bacterium
CAATAACATCTTGAATCCCATTAATAATAATTGGTGTATTACTATTTGTTGGATCCAAAGCAACTGATGATATATTATGAATAATTGTATCTTTTTGCATATCTAAATGGAAGATTGTATCCATACCAAATTCAAAAAACTCCCACAAAACACCAATTGTCATAGAAAAGCAAAAAGCAACAATAGCCATATATAATGGTGAAAGTTGAAATTGAATACGTTTATCATTATTCATTAAATCAACTAATGAAAATCCTATGGCAGCAGCTAAAAAACCATTCATTGTATGAAGTACTGTATCCCACATTGGAATAATAAGATAAAAAGATTGTATTTCACCTAAAATCTCAGCACAAAATACAAATAGTAAGATAATAATTTCTAACCCAGTTGGTAGTTCTATTTTAAACTCCACTTGAATAATGCTAGGTACAGTAAATAAAATAAGTGTTAATAAACACAAAAAAACATTTTGATAATTTTGATTAAAAAATTGTAAAATCATCATTAAAATAACTAATGTTCTTAACAATATATAAACGAAAAAGGATGATTTATGCTCCCTTATTTCCATTTTGATAGCTTCTTTTGAAATCAATAGTTTTTTTAACATTTGCTTTCCCCTCTTTTTATTTTGTTTTATTATATATATATAATATAAATTTTTTATGAACGGAGAGAAAATAATGAAAAAAGATATACCTCAAACAATAGATGAATACATTGAAAGATGTCCTACTGAATATCAAAATCGCTTACAAATTTTAAGAGAAGTCATTTTAAAAGCAGCTCCTGAGGCTAAGGAAAAAATAAGTTGGGGAATGGCTACATTTGATTATTATGGTAATTTGGTTCATTTTTCTTGTGAGAAAAATCATTTAGGATTTCATCCTGCACCAAGTGCTATTATTCAATTTCAAGATAATTTAAAAGATTTTCAATATTCTAAAGGAACAATTCGTTTTCCATATGATAAAGAATTTCCATATCAGCTGATTAGTCAAATTGTAAAATTTCGTGTTCAGGAACAAAAAAAGCATTACGAACTCAAAAAACAAGGAAAGAAAATAGAACAAGAAAAAGACATTTTCATTATTCCTCAAGAAATTCAAGATATTCTTATACACAAAAATATTGTTGAACAATTTAAAAAACGTCCTCTTTATCAACAACAAGGATATATCAAAGGAATTGTAGAGGCTAAAAGATTAACAACAAAAGAAAAAAGAATTCATCAAATGATAGATGAACTCAAAACAACTCATCTTTATCAGGGTAGACAATATTATAAGAAAAAGTCATAAAAAACATATAATACCTTTACTTATAAAATATAGTCATTCCATTTATAGAATGACTCATCACATCAATATCATCAATACTTTTCATCCCAAAAAAATAATCTATATTAGAAAAAGAACAATTTGTTTGTTCTTTTTATTTTTCACTATCTCGATAATATTTAAATTGATGATTTTGTAGACTCTCTTTTTTATCTTATCATTATATTTATAGCCATTCCTCCAAATAAAATAATAGATATAGTCCAAATTCCTTGATTCAAGCTTATACTATCATCAGTTTTAGGATGAATTGATGGTTTTTCATCTACACTTGATGGCTTTTGATCTGTTTCTGTGTTAAATGTGGGTTCATCTTCATCTATTGATGGAAGTTGTTCTTTTGTCTTAACAGCGACAGTAATTGTTTTTGTTGTAGAAGCACCTTGACTATCTATTACCTTATATACAACTTCATAAACTCCTACTTTTGTTGTATCTACTTCATTTTTTATAACTTCAATATTTGTTGTAATATCCCCATCTTCTTTGTCTGTTGCAATGACTCCTTCTAATGGTTTAAAATTATCTCCTATAATGACCACCTTATCCTCAGCTAAAATGACTGGTGCTACATTCAAAATTTCCATATCTGGTATAATCATTGGATCTGGTAATGTAATATGTACATCATCTATTGGCGTTCCTGTTATTGATATTGTACCATTATTGATTCTTTCTATTTGTAATCCTTTCAAATCAGAACTAATATAAGAAATATAATCCTCTGGAAAATAATATTCACTATTTGTTGATATAATTATTTTTGAGATTTCACCAACTACTTCTGTTTGTATTTCATTTCCAGTTGTTACAGTCATATTTTGGCCAATTTCTACTTTCACATCATATCCTAAGGATTGAGTTGCCAATGTGGCATATGTTATTCTATCCTTCGTTGTTTCTAACCACACTTTACAATCATCAAAACTATCTACTCCTATACTATTTGCTGTAATAGAAGTTTCGTTTGTAATTTGTTTTGTGTAAGCCCCTTTGCTATCTTGTACTACCAAATAAGTATTAGCAGGAACATTTTCTAATTTCACTAAGTTCTTATTAAAAGATATTTGTGCCAAACCAAGTGTATCTGTGTTATATCGCAATGTCATTGCATCACTTAAATTTAACTGCCCTTCTGAAATCACCGCTGGAACAGTTGAGGCAAAAACAACAGATGAGATATTTAATTCAAAAGCAGGGACTAATGCCCGCTTATTTGTAATCGAGTTAGCGTTACCTACATGGGCAGCTGGTTGAACAATCATAACATAAGTTCCTGTACTGCCAGGTGGAGCATTTGAACTTGGTGTACGTGCAAAATATGGATTACTTTTTTGACCCCAATATTTATCATCTATACGCAAACCATTATTTAAATCGTCAACACTATTTGTTCCAACTGTGATATGCCACTTATCAACAAAGTCTCCATATGCTAAATACAACTTATCTGTTGTAGAATAAACACTACTGTTTTTTATATCATTTGTATAAATGGTTGTATTATTCATCAAATCTTGTTCTGAGCTTGTAAAATATGATGTTTCCAAATCATTTAATGTCTTTCTTAACAAACTTGCTCCATAATGGTTTGAATAAACTACTGTTGGTTCTCCATTTGGATAATAACAATTCCAATCAGCACTATAATCTTTCTGACTCGTTTTTGGTTCAAACTGTTGATTTGTAGCTAATGGCGTTGCTGCAAACAAAACAAGATTATTATTCTGAGTTCCTGCAATCCACCACTCATGATTATTATTTCCAAAACGAACCTTTAAAGCATTAACACTTCCATCAGTATCATCAGCATTAAATTCTTTTAACTGTTCTACTGTTACAAATGGAATCGTATCTAAATCTTCTGCATGAACTTTCATATGAGATGGAAAAAACACTCCCATAAGTACCACAGCAAATACTAACATAACTGTTAAAAATTTTCTTTGATTTACTCGTTTCATCTTTCTTACTTCCTTTCATATTTTATATCTTCATTGCACCCCCCCCCCGTGTATTTTTGTCAAGGGAGAATTTCATTATTAAACAAGTTCAATGACACTATCAACACTTTACTAATGCATTTTATGAGTTTTCAATATTTTAAAACTGACTATCAATCCATTAATCAAAAGAACAATAAAACAATAATTGAAAACAAAAAAGATGAGTACATTTTATAACACATAAAAAAACCTCTAAAATGCCCTATTTTGTAGCATATTAGAGGTTTTATACTATTGCTTAAAAATCTATCTTTTGAACCTATACATTGACTTCTATTAACTTTTGCTTAATAAATCTTTTAAAGTCAGTATTAACATAATCAAAATATGATAACTTATTTTATATTAAAGACAACCTCTTTAATTCATGATAAATACCATCATTTTCAACACTTTCACAAACTGAAGAAGCATATTCTTTTAATCGAGGATCTCCATTATCCATCACAACACCATAATGACATGTTTGTATCATTTCTAAATCATTCATGCTATCACCAAAACAAATAGAATTCTCAATAGGAAGATTTAAAGCTTCCATGACTTTTAAAACACCAGTCCCTTTATGAACACCTTTTTTCATAATCTCTCCATTAATGACTTGATTATCCATTTGTTGATAAATCAAAAACTGACATTTTTGAGAAATTATTTCTTGTAATTTTTTAACATTGTCCATATTATCACTCATATAACAAATTGTTTGAATAGGTTCATCATTGTAAGCTTCGATTGGTCGAATATCAAAGTTTTTCTTTTGTTGTTCTATCAAACGTTCTATTTCTGAATTATCTTGTTCCCTATGACTAAGCAAAACTAGAAATCTTGTAACTTCATCTGATTGATAAGCAAACATATTTGCTTCCATAATATAAAGACAATGATATTGTTTAAAAAGGTCTTGAATCATATGTACATCTTCTAAAGGAATATGTGATTCAAAAACTTTCTCTCCATTGATTTCAATATATCCCCCTGCACTACAAACCATACCATCAAAACCAATGTCTAATAAAGGTTCAACACTGATCCTATTTCTTCCTGTACATAAAAAAACATAATGACCATTTTCCCTTACTTGAGAAAGAGCATATTTGACTTTTTTTGAAACACCTTCATGTCCAAACACCAATGTTCCATCTATATCTAAAAATATAACCTTTTTATCCATAATAATCACCCTCACATTTATTATAATATAAAAAACAAAACAACTTTTCAATACATTCTCTTTGTGTTCTATTTCTTTTTTTTATTTATGCCTTATTCATATCATAGCTTAAATTCTTAATCATTTTTATGTCATAAACCTAGCAATCCTTTTATAATCATTTTTACATATGTCAAAATATGTGATAAAATGTCAAAAGATTGTGAGGATGAAGTTATGGATTTTTTACATTATTATTCAATTGACAATCCTTCTATACAACCCTTTCAAATGTTTTCTATTCATCATTTGATATTGCTATTTACAGTTGTATTGATTATAGGACTTGGTTTATATAGTCTTAAAAATTGTCAAAAAAAGAAATTACATCTCATAGAAAAGATAATTGCAACTTCTTTAATTATTGGTGAACAACTTTATACAATATGGATAATGTTTGTTTGTCCATATCCAATTTATACAGAAATATTACCTTTACATCTTTGTTCAATATGTTTTTATTTATCAGCTGTTGCTATTTTTTTAGATAATGAAAAATTAAGAAAATTTATAGCTGTGAATGGCTTGTTTGGTGGAATAATTGCGATGTGTTATCCAGCCAATATATCAGGTATATTTCCAACACTTTCTTATCGTGTTATTTATTTTTATATATCACATACAATGATTGTATTTATCTCCCTTTTGCAATTAAAACAAATAACATGTTTAAAAATAAAGGATGTTCGTTTCCACATGACTCTTATATCCATTTTTTTAACACTGGCAATATTTATAAATTATTTTTTACATACTAATTATTTATTTGTAGGATTTCCTTCAACAATTGGATTCATTCAAATCGTTTATAATATTGTAGGACTTTGGTTATATCTCCCTACTGCAATTGTTATATTCACAATGATAGAAATAATACTTATACTCATATTAAAGAAAGTGCAAAAAGTATTGATTAAGGACATAACATAATGTCCTTTTTATATGCAAAGATTTTTTACATTAAAAATCTTAACCACCCTAAAAAGAATTGTAAAAAGAATAATTGTATTTTTCTCATAACTGACATTTCTTGGATAACCTGATTTTCTTTAAGACGATATGTATCTTTATCTTGTACGACTAATGCATCCTTTTCATAAATTTTCATTTTTTCTTTCAAACTTGCATTTACTTCTTGGCTATCAATTGCAACCATGATTTCAGTATTAATATAAGTGCTACGCATATCGAAATTAAACGAACCTATCATGGATATATGATCGTCAATTGTTAGACATTTCCCATGATAAGAAATCCCACCATCATATTCTAATATATTCAAACCTGTTTTTAAAATTTTCTCTTTATTCTTTTGATAATCCATCGCACCAAAGGGATTTCCATTATTCGCTACTGAATTTGTCATCATCATAACCTTTGGTACTTTTTTGCATACTTTTTCAATTCTTTCCATCATATATTTATCAGCTATAATATATGGGGTATGAAAAACAACTTCTTTATTTGCTTGTAACATATATTCAGTTATTGTATGAAAGACAATAGGTTCTTTTATTGAACAATGAATAGGGTTACTAATAATATCTATATCCTTTGTTAGAAGTGTGATGCTTTTATAATCAACTGGCCGAAACCACTTTTGCTGTTGTAATTTTTGATAACGTTGATTTAATTCATGAGTCACTTGTCTTACTTTTTCATTCTTTTGCTTTTTAGCGTCATCTTCATAAAGCTTTGAAACGGGTAACTTCCACACACTTCCAAAGTATTCTTTTAATTCTTCTAATGAGCTTGATTCACTTTCATGTTCTTGATAAACCAAAACATCCCAATCATAATTCTTATAACCATTATGTTGCCCTAAAAAATAATCATAACTATTTCTTCCACCTAATACATATGCTTTATCATCTATCATTAAATATTTATCATGCATACGTGCATTTAAATTCCATGGTTTTCCTAAATGAATAGGGTTATAAATTTTAATTTGAGCATTTTCCAATGAAGATAAAGCAATAAAATAATCATTATTCTTCATACGAGTCAATTCACCAACACCATCAACAATAACCTTTACATCCACACCTCTATGCGCTGCATCAATCAAAGAAGCCAATAAATCTTTTCCACTTTCATCACTCCTAAATTCATAGGTAGACATTCTAATTGTTTCTTTGGCCTGTGAAATCAAACGAATTCTTTGTTGCAAAGCTTCACCATTATCTTCAATAATTCTAGCTCTTTCATTACCAGTATTTTGACTTGAAGAAAGTTCTAATGTTATTTCATTAGATATTTGAGGTGTGTTAACAAAAGGCAATATAGCTCCTAATATAATATAAAGAAATATACAAAGAACACCTGATATAATAATTTTCTTTTTATATTTCTTCATACTCATCACCCTTTTATACTATGACATATTTGTATGAATATCTTATGAATTAGAGAAATTTGTTATAAAATGAGAGTTTTTAAGTTCTTGTATTTTCTTACTTATTTGTTATGATTATTTTATAGTGTATTATTGTTGATTGAAATAAAAAAAAGTGTAAAATAATAAAAAATAGGAGGTAATAGTTATGAACGATGCAATAAAATATGTAGGTGTTAATGATAGAGCTTTAGATTTATTTGAAGGTCAGTATATTATTCCTAATGGAATCTCATATAATTCATATATTATTTTAGATGATAAAGTTGTTATTATGGACACTGTTGACAAAAGAGCAAAAGATGAATGGTTAAAAAATGTAAAAGAGGTTTTAAAAGAACGTCAACCTGATTATTTGGTTGTTTCACATATGGAACCTGATCATTGCTCAAACATTAAAACAATATGTGAATTATATCCAGAGATGAAAATTATTGGTAATGTCAAAACTTTTACAATGATGAAGCAATTCTTTAGAGATTTTTCTTTTGAAGATAGACAAATTGTTGTTAAGGAAAATGATACTTTACAATTAGGTCATCATACATTGAGATTTATTATGGCACCAATGGTACATTGGCCTGAAGTTATGGTTACACATGAAGAAAGTGAAAAAATCTTATTTTCTGCTGATGCATTTGGGAAATTTGGAGCATTAGATGCTGATGAAGATTGGGCTTGTGAAGCAAGAAGATATTATTTTAATATTGTTGGGAAATATGGATTACAGGTTCAAGCTTTATTAAAAAAAGCTTCTACATTAGATATCAAAATGATATGTCCTTTACATGGCCCAATTTTAAAAGATAATTTATCATATTATATAGATAAATATAATATATGGAGTTCTTATCAATATGAAGATAGAGGTGTATTTATCGCATATGCTTCAATTCATGGAAATAGTGAATATGCTGCCCAAGAATTAGCTAAACTATTAAAAGATAAAGGTGTGAAGGTTGCTATTAGTGATTTATCAAGAGAAGATCAAGCTGAAGCTGTTGAAGATGCTTTTAGATATAGCCATCTTGTACTTGTTGCTTCTTCTTATGATGGTGGAGTTTTCACTCCAATGGAAGAGTTCTTAGCACATTTAAAAGCAAAAAATTATCAAAACAGAACAGTTGCTTTTATTGAAAATGGATCATGGGCTCCAAGCGCTTTAAAAACAATGAAAGCATTTATTGAACCTTTAAAAAACATAACAATTATTGATAAATCAATAACAATTCGTTCAACTTTATCTGATGAAAATAAAGAAGAATTAAAAGAATTAGCTGAAACATTACTATAAAGGAGGTGAAAAAATGAAATATATTTGTGATGTATGTGGTTATATCTATGACGAAGAATTAGGTGATCCAGATAACGGAGTTGCTCCTGGAACAAAATGGGAAGATGTTCCTGAAGAATGGGTTTGCCCTTTATGTATGGTAGGAAAAGAGCAATTTTCTCAACAATAGAAATTGTATCAAAAACCAAATGATAAAAGAGTGTACGATAAATAGTTACTGTACACTCTTATTGATTATCTCAAATTTTCTATTTATATAAAATAAAAATGCTATTATGACTAAAGAAGATAGTCAATAATAACATTTTTTTAATTTCTTTTTTCAGCATTGATTCGATACATAGCTAAGCATATATCACGATTAGCACAATATGAACATACTTCTTTTTGAGCTTTTTTTGTTAATTTCATATGATTTAATTCATCTTCATTCAAAGATTTTCTTTCTCGTCTTTTCAAATTCAAACCTAAAAAGTCTTTTTGAATTTCTAACATGCTCTCTTTTTCTTTTTTATTTAAAATACGATCTTTTATTTTTTTAATCAAATCGATTTGATGATACAAATTTATTTGTGGAAAATGAGGTAAAAGTTTTTGTAATTCATCCATAATAACTTGATTTATAGGTGTTTCTTCCTTGAATTGACTTTGTACGCTTTCTTCTAAGAGCATCTCCAAATAACGAAGTTGTTGAAATACATCTTTATAAATTGTACGATTTTCAATTAACGATTCTAATAAAAAGCGATATGGACAAAGTTGATAGCGATATTCATCTCCTTCATCAAATGAAACTCTATTGTTTTGATCATGTAAAATCAATGCAGTAGGTTGTCTATAATGAGAAACAATATCTTTGGTATATACTTTTGGTTTTAGCCCTAATAACTTTAATAAATAGTATGGTTCTTTGATTTCTTCTCTTTTACCATTTTTAATATAGCTCAGTTTTACCTTTCCACAATTGAATTGTAAACCATAAATAAGAGCATATCTTCTAAAATTTTTATATTCTTTTATAGAAGTAACATAAACTTCATATTTCCAGTCATATACCTCTTTCATTGCTTCATAAAAGAAATGTATATCTAAAGGCCAAGGAAATTCCTTACGTTTTGATGCATTAATATCTTCATCGCTTAAACAAGCAAAATGATATGTTTTTCTTTGATTTTTGCGACTTCGAAGTATGTCGCCATCTATCTGTTCAAAATCACGAACTATCCATTTTGCAGAATGTTCCTTTGAAACCTCTTGATTTAAGTAAAGTGAGATAGTTGATTTTAAGCAATCAAAAGAAGCTGATCCATGAAATGTATCTACTGTCTTTAATTGTACTAAAATACGTGAAATAATATCTTTAAACTGTTCATCTAATTCTGTAGAATCTTGGAGAATATCTTCTAAATAATCTTTTATCTTTTTATAAAAGACATGAAAATTGCTTGCATTTGTTTTAAAATCCTCAAAGAAATACATAGATAATTGTTCTAACTCTTGTAAAGCATGAATGATTATTTCTAATTCATCTTTTGAAACTTCATAATATGGTAATCTTAATAAATCACTTGATGTATGAGCTTCGTCATATTTTTCCATCACTTCTAATAATCGGTTTATTATTTGAATAAGAGTTTTTTGGTCTTCAATAACACTTGCTATTTTATTAAAAATCGTTACGAGTTGCCCTTCTTTTTCTTCATAAAGAATATTGGCACATAAACAATTACGTACATCATTGAGTTCTTTGATTTCAATACAATTGTTATCAGGATTCCACATATGCATCAAAGCAACGAAAAAATGTCCTAATGGATAGTTTAAAAACCTTCTTTCCCCAAATTGTTTTGGAAAATAAATACGTAAAATATCATTTACTGAACTATCAGCAGCATAAACTTGTTCTTCCATTTTAGTTAATGGATTTTCAGAATCTTTTATAACTCCTTTTTGAAACTCATCTGCAACATAATTAGCAAATTCTGTCATACTCGAAAACTCTAAAAACTCAATATCATTTCTTGAAGTCAAAATTCCTTTTTGACCATCACAAAGTTTTCCTAAACAATCTGCTAGATTATTACTTACAAAACCGACTTCATCATTTTCTTTGCATTGATAACTATGCCTTGATGAAATCTGAATATTTTCTCTAAAACCATCATACACATTTAACCATGTACGATACACATTTTTATATTGCTCTTGATAATTAAACAACATAATAACTGTTTTATATAATGAAAGTTGTTCAATCATTTTTAAAATAAGTGGATTAAATTGATGTAATCCATGAATAACAATAGTATCAAAGTTTAATTGATCCACTTCTTCTATATTCATTGTGTTATTTCTTGTTAATGTGGATTTTAAAGCTTGATTGATCTCATCTTCAGACAATTCTTTCTTTATCATAAAATGGGAATCTTGCAACAATCTTTGATAAATTTCAATGATATACTTTTGTTCTTCATTTAATGATTTAAAATCAATCTTATTGATATCAATATCAAATTCAAATAAAGTACGAATGCTTTGACAAACATATTGAGCATTGAACATAAATGCATTCAACATATTAATTCTTTCTTTTCTTTTTTGTTCAAATACATCTAAATGTGACTCTTTTAATAAGTCATCACGAATAATCTCATCAATTTTGGTATATTGTTGGATTGTTGTAGTAGGAGTATCCCATCCTTTATATAACTCTTCCAACAAAGAGGAAAGAGTAGCTAATCGATATTTAGAATAACATTCTTGATTATCACGAATTAATCCATTAACTAAAGTTTGTGAAGAACAAATATGCGGACAATGAGAAATACGTGACCAAAAAGACTCCTCATGTATTTCATAAGGATTTGAGTATGTATAAATCTCAATCGGCATTTTCATCATCTCCTTTTCGCATTTGTGCTGCCCAACTCACTTCAGATTTTGAATCGATATTATCAAACCAAACACAATTTCTAATTGCACGTGTTAAAGCAACATATAAAATTCTTGATTCTTCTTGAATTAAAGAATTTTTGTTTTTTTCTATATCATAATGAGAGTTTTCAATCTTTTCTTTTTTATTTATTGGAATAGATATAGAAAGTTTAGAATCTACATACTGAACAAGCATTTTATCTTCTTTCTTTCGAATATCTTCATTAACAAATGGTAAGACCACAGTTCCAAATTCAAGACCTTTCGATTTATGAATAGTTAAACAAGTGATTTCTACATTTTGATTATCTTCGTTTAATAACAATACTCTTGATTCACGTTCTTGTTGTGTCACAATATTGATACGAAGATTTTCTACAATAGAGTTTATTGTATGAACATCAGATCCTCCACATAATAGAGTTTCCATTAAACATTCGTAATTCATAACATATTGCTTGGCATTATATATACTTCTCATATTTTGCCAAGGTTGACAATGTTCAAATAATTGTTGGAGAACATATAAAATAGGTTGATGAAATGCTTCTTTCACCCATTCATTCCATGATTTTCCAGTTTTCTTTTTTAAATAATTATTTAATAATTCAGTAAGGATAGATATTTTTTCGTCTAAAGTTTTATCTTTAATAGAGAAAGGATCCCAAGAGATATGAATATAATTAGACATGATGAAATTCACAAGATGAATTGGATTACAGTTATTTTGAAGAGCCAAAACAAGTGCATATAAGTCATGTGTAGATTCTAACTTATACAAATCCCCACCACTTCTTACAGTTATATGAATCCCTCTTTTTCGTCCTTCTTCCACCATTTTATCTACTTGGTAATTTGTTCTAACGAGAATGGCTATGGTTCTTTCTTTTGAAGATAAAGTCTGTGTTTTCATTTGTTCTTTTATTTGAATTTCTTGTTCTTTTATACTTTGAAATAAAATATCTAAAAATGTTTGATATTCTTTTTTAGAACGACCATTTTTATATTGTACAGGAATCCTTGTAAAATATTTATTATCTACAGTTTGAAATGTTTGAACACCTTTTAAATAATCTTGTTCCTTATATGATAATAATTCATCTTGAGCCATTTGTTCAAAAATAGAATCATATAATTCTAATAAGCGAGCATCAGTACGATAATTTTGATTGAGACTATAATATTGCCAATCATACTTAAATCCTTTTAAACGTTCAAATGCTTCCTGTGTTGCACCTCTAAATGCATATATACTCTGTTTCAAATCTCCAACAACAAATATCTTACATTCATCACCTAGTACTTTTTGTAGTTTTTTAAATAATTCAATTTGCACATTATCTGTATCTTGAAATTCATCAATGAATAAATATTTAATTTGATAATCATGCAATTTCTTGTCACGAACTTTTTTATTATCTTTTAATATTCGATTCAATAATAATATACACTCTTTTAAATCCATTTGATTCTTTTCATGCATACATTCAAAATATTTTATTTCAGCTGGTATTAATACTTCTTGAATAAGAGTAGGAAAATATGGCATATAGTCAGAAAAGTCCCCTAAATCAGCATGTTCAATATCTTTAAAATCAATATTTTTATTAAACAAAGAATCTGCAATTTCTATAAGTCTTGATTTTAAAGAATAAATAAGCATAGGTATTTCTTGATAAAAATCTTTTGACTGTTTTTTTAAGAATTCACCTAAATAGTTATCATATATTTTTTTTCTTAATATTTGATGAGATGAAATTGTAAATTGTGAACCCAAACCTGTATATAAAGATAATTTCTTCAAGATAGAAATAGTAAAACTATGAATTGTTGCAATGTTTGTTTGATCTAAATCACGAATAAATTCGTGGTATTTACTATTTCCTGTTAATACAACATAATTCATAAATAATTTTTTTAAACGATATTTCATATTATCAGCAGCATCGTTAGTAAAAGTAACCATTGCAAGTTCATCTGAGATTTGTTGCAATGGATCAATTGCTTTATTACATAAAAAAGCAATACGTGAAATCATGGAATAAGTTTTTCCAGTTCCAGCCCCTGCTGTTACTGAAATATTACTATAAGCATCTCCATGTTCAATTAAATATTGTTGTAAGTTAAATGAACAGCACTCAGAAAATTTTTCTAACTCTTTGTAGAGCATATTATCTGTTAGTTCTCCATCTTCTATACAAGCATATGCAACTTGTAAAGTACCTGGATTTAATAAATATAATTCAAAATTAAAAAACTTACATTCTCTTTGATCTCGGTATTGATCTAAGCATGAATCTCTACCAAATTCTATGTCATTTTTTTGTATTCCTATTTCCTTTTCTTGGAATTTTTGAGATATAAGATCAAGTAAATCATCATAAACAAAGTAATCTTCTGTAAATATAATTTGCTTAACTCCTTTAAAGTATTGACCAACGATGATTTTTGATAATTCTTTTTTTCTTTCAGTTTCATCATAGTTCGCATTTTTTATCATATGTAGTTGAGAATAAGGCAAATATATGTTTTTCTCCCTTGTTAAATCAATAGGCTCTTTTATAATCTCTTTGCGAATATTTAAAATAAGCTCTTCATCAAAATCATCATAAACTCCTTTTATACTTTTACGATAAGAAATATCAATTTTTTCTAATAGGGTTGTAGAGTTTTCCAAATCTTCTTGAAATAAAATATTATGATCTTCCCCAATAAAAAATGGTAATCCAAGTTCATGAAACTGTTTTTTGCTTATCGCTGGGAAACAAATCATACTAAAAATACGAGGAATTTTGTTTATTTTAGGATTTTGTTTTATTTTTTTCTTTAATTCAAAACAATAACTACGTACTTGTTGCTGTGGATTTCCTTGTTCATCATTTCCAACTGTTAGTATATAATGATTGTTATCTTTTTTTACTTTTACTGTTTGAGGAATCCATCCTTTGACTTCAAGTAATAAAATACCTTTGTGTGGTAATAAAATACAGTAATCATATTCTTTATTGTTAACTTCATGATTATAGTATACATTGACATCATCTGGAAGATATTTTTCCAATGCATCCCACACTAATTTTTCACCATGATATTTTATAGGGAAATGATCTCTCATCTTTGCCATATTTTATCCCTCCTCCATTTTATAATTAAAAAACATTATGTATATTATCTCATTTTTATTGTGTTTTCTCAATATAGATTATCAATTCATTTATTAAAAATTAGTATGAATCATCTCATTATAATTATCTATTACACACTGAAGAACAAAAAAACATTCAAATATAGAAACTACTATGATAATTACTTCTTAGCTTTGATGACACAACTTGACTTTGATTAAACTCCACTATCAACATCCTTGTATTTCATTACTAGCTGAAGCAGGTGTATCACCTACTATTCAAAAATGATTGTAGGACATAAAGGTGTAATGACAATGAGCGAGTAAGTCAATACACACATTGATATGAAAATTTTAATTGAATCAACCAATAGCATGTATTATTAAAAAAATATAAAAGGGAATTAATCTACATCCAATTGTAAAACGACAGCACAATTTAAAATTTATCAATGGATTAATAAGAATTTTAAAATAGAATTACTTGTATTAAAACTTATAAGTAGTATAGTTCAAATAAAAAATATAAATAATAAAACTGAAAAAATTCAATATAAAAGTAATAAAATTATTATCAAATATGAAGAGCATACAAAAAAAGTAATCAAATTGCTTATAGAACTAAATCATTGATGTTTTTTTTATTGACTTATATATATGTGATTGCAAAATGTTATTTGAGATGATATGGTTCCTATCACCTTAGTGTAAGTCATTAAGTATGAGGGTGAAACATCCTTCTTTTTATCTAATGTGTTATATATTTGATAATATGTGATAAAAATTTTATTCTATACTGTTTGTAATTTATAAAAACACAAAAACTCAAATCGAGTTTTAACCGATAAATAAAAGCTTTTGACGATTTGAGTTTCTTTTAATTTCTCTTAACAAACGTATAAATTAACATTTTATTAAAACCAAGTTATTAAGGTATAACTCGAATTAATTGATTTTATTAACATATTTTTCAATGGGATTTTTGCTTTGTCACTTTATTGTTGCTATACTTAGAAAAACTCAGCAATTCCCACATCAATATACTCTAAAAAATCTGTTATATTCAGTTAACTAAAAAAATGCAAAAATTAATTGTGTTAAATTATTTGGTTATTAATAATTCTATATTCTTATTTAATAATTGCCTTAAAAAGCTGCATCATAATATCTTTATCTTCTGATCTAGAAGTTGCTAATGCATCCTTATTAATTCTTTCTTTACCTTTTTTATATAAGGCATTATTCTTTCCTAAAAAGTATAAAAATATTGTTGATCCTATCCTTTTATTCACATCAATAAAACTATGATTTTTAATTTAAAATATAGTAAAGTCCTTGCTTCATCTTCAAGTGTTGGATATAAGTCATCCCCTCCAAAGCTTTGATATATTGTTGATATACT
>CAJUJC010000045.1:0-6068 GCA_910586805.1 uncultured Erysipelotrichales bacterium
AACTAAGGCTCCACCACTATTTCCAGGATTGATAGCCGCATCTGTCTGAATGACATTCATATCCCAATCTTCTTTTCCATCATTATTTAAATCTACTGAGATTGTACGTTTAGGTGCTGAAACAATACCTTGAGTTACAGTTCCTGCATATTCAATACCTAATGGGCTTCCAATAGCCATAACTGTTTCTCCTGAATCCAACAACTCTGAATCACCCAATGTAAAAGGTTGAACATCAAAATCAATAGTCATTTTTAAAACAGCAATGTCTCCATATTGATCACTTCCTACCAATTGCGCTTTTACTGACTCACCGTTTGAAAAAATTACTTCAATAGATTGTGCATTATCAATAACATGATGATTTGTAATCACATAAGCAGTTTTACCCTCCAATTTATAAATAACTCCACTGCCACTACCAGCATATCTATTTTGTTGATAAACTGCGATTCCAACTGATTTTTCCTTAGCTTTTTCAATCACCTGAGTTAAATCAGATTTGATATCCATTTTCACTGTTTGAACTTGTGATGAAGACGAACCACTTATTACAGTTGGATTTTGATATAAAACTTTATACATCAAAAAAGCATTACATCCTAATGAAATCAATAATAAAAACACGATTCCAATCTTAAAAATTTTATTCTTTCTCGCTTTTGTCATATTTACCATCCTTCTTTCATTTTTATAGTTTCATCATATACAATAATTAACAAAACATTATTTTAAAAATATGTGAAAATATCAAAAGTTATTGAACAAATAAATTTTTAATATCTTCAAGATGTTCTTTCACAAGATTATAACCATAATGATAAATAGCATCTATTTTTTTCAAATCTTTTTCAAAAGAATCAATTTGAATATTTTCATTAGGTCTTAAAATAAGTGCTTTTCCTTGTTTTTCTAATTCTTCACAATAACGAACTGTTTGATTATAAAAATCATGTCTTTTCAGTAATGGTTCTACAAGCATTGGATATTTCTTTTTTAAAAATCGACTTGCAAAAACATTAGCTTTGGATAAAGTTTTACGATACGAAGATGGTCTTGTTAATATAATAAGCATTTTTTCATGTCCATCTTCCATTGCTTTTCTTACAGGTATAGGATCACAAATCCCTCCATCATAATATTCATTTCCATTCAATTTAATAACAGGAAACACAAATGGGATAGCACATGTTGCTTTTAACATTGTACTTTGTCTATCTATTTCCTTTCCATCTAAATACTCACATTTTCCAGTATGAACATTTGTAACACCAACTTTGATCACTGTGGGATTATTTAAAAAAGTATCCCAATCAAATGGGTAAATATCACTAGGAATTGTCTCATAAGCATATTTTAATCCAAATAAACTTCTATCAGTAAAGAAGTTACGTATTCCAACGTATTTTTTATCATATCTATGATTCATTAAAATATCATAATTCCTCTTTTTTTGTTGAGACACATAAGAAAAGCCATCAGTAATTCCAGCCGATACACCTATAACATAAGGAAACATAATTCCTTCATCCAACAAAGCATCCATAATACCAGCTGAAAAGATAGGACGAAAAGTCCCACCTTCCAATATTAATGCAGGCATTATTGTTTATCCTCTATAATAGAATCAAATACTGATTCATCTAATTCTTCTATAAAATGAGTGAGAACATCTACTGTTGCCTGATAATCATCCATATGAATCATTGTACGATGAGAATGCATATAACGTGAAGGAATAGATAAAGTCATATTCACAACACCAGCATTGACTTTACTCAATTCTCCAGAATCTGTCCCACCTGCTGATAACATATCTAATTGATATGGAATATGATATTTTTCACAAATACTTTCTATTGTTTTTAATAAGCCTGTATGTGCAATCACACTTCCATCCATAACACTTAATGCAACACCAGTACCTAACTTGACATCACCTTTTTCACCAGGTAAATCTTGTGAAAATGTAACATCAATCGCAAGTGCAATATCAGGTTGAACCATTTGCCCTACTGTTTTTGCTCCACGTAACCCAACTTCTTCTTGCACAGTCCCTGCTCCATACAATGTTGGATAAATCTCTTTTCCTTTTAAATTTCTAAAGACATCAATAATAACACAAGCTCCAATTCTATCATCCCATGCTTTTGACATTAAACATTTTTGATTAGCCATCACTGTAAATTCAGATACAGGCGTAATTGGATCACCTTTTTTTATTCCTAACGCTAAAACATCTTCTTTATTTAATGCACCAATATCAATAAAAGAATCTTTTGGTTCAACAACCTTTTTTCTTTCTTCCAAAGACTTTCCATGAGGAGCCAAAGAACCAAAAACACCTTTAATTTCCTTTCCCTCACGTGTAGTAATCATCATTAATGATGAAGGTAGGTTTTGTCCCATCCAACCACCAACAGGTTGTACTTTTATAAATCCACCATCATCTATATCCTTTACAATAAATCCAATTTCATCAATGTGTCCAGTTAACAGAACTTTCAATTGACCTGTTCCTTTTTTTACCCCAATCAAACTTCCTAAACGATCATATTGAACATCATCAACACAATCTTGAATATATGATTTCATTAATCTTGTTGCTTGTTTTTCAAATCCTGAGATACCATTCACAAGACTCATACTTTTTAACATTTCTAAATCAACCATTATATCTACCTCTTTTCCTCAAACATTATATATCTAAATATAAATATATACAAATTATTTTAATTTTTTATGAACAAACACTCTTTAAAATTATACACTAAAAACATAAGACTATACATTTTCTTCTCTATTCCATCAATCCTTTCATCTTGATAAAAATTACTATTTATTGATTTTTCTAATTACATTATAAATGTTTTCATATATTTTACACAAAAACAAAAGAAAAGATGCCAAAGCATCTTGATTCTTTATATTCATTTCTTCAAATTACAACATCTCTTCTCTTTTCTTATTCAATACAACAATCATAATTCCTGCTATTGCTAATCCTCCAATAAACACATAAATCAGTATGTTACTGCTGTCTTCTGTTTTTGGTTTAGCAGTTGTTTGATTGTCTTTTTCTTCAGGTGCTATCACATCAATTTTGATGGCTGGTATCTCTTCTTCTACCTTTTCTCCACATCTTTCACATATCTTTTCTCTTCGTCCCAATTCCTCTTTTGTGGCTTCTTTTGTGACTACCCATTCTCCATATTTATGACCAGTTGCTTTTATCATGACTTCTTCCTTTGTTATTTCTTCTAGCCCTTTGTCATCTCTAAAGTATTTGTCACATTCTTTACAATAAAAACTTTCTCTTTGTCCTTCTTCACTGCAGCTTGCTTCTTTTCTTTCTACTACTTCTAGTAGATGTCTAACTACAATTTCTCCTTCTACTGTTTCATAGTGCTCTTCATCTTTTGGTATGAATGTCCATGTGTATTTTGTTCCTTCTTTCACTTTTGTTTCTGGTTCATTCCATACAAACTTTCCTTCTACCTCTTTTCCTGCTGCATTCTCCATTATCCCAGTCAGTTCAATTTCTGACAATGTTATTTCACTATGTCGATACTGGATTTTTGGTTCTCCTTTTGGTTTACCTTTCACTATTCTATAGCGTCTTGAAGCATAGCAGTATGTCTTTGTATCTCTATTGTAGCCATTCACTACAAATGAATATACTCCCATTTCTTTGGGTGCTATTGCTTTCAGTGCCTCTTTTGTCAATCCACTGTTTTCTGTTGTCAAATGTGTTCCATCAAACTTCGTTCCTTCTTCTACAGCATGGAAATGTGCTGTAAATTTTGTGATTGTATAAACTGTATTTTTCCCTTTTGTATATAGGCTGGTAAGATCTTTTGAGGTTGGTATAATTCCTCCTCCTGTATATTCATACTCTCCTCTGTCTTCAAACGTTTCTAACGGACTGTCTTCTCCTTTAAGATACATATCTACTTCATTCATTCCTTCTTCATAGCATGTGACAAATAGTACAATTGTATCCCCTGGTTTCCATTTTGTTCCTACTGTTGTAAAGCGATAGTTTGGATTCTTGATTTTCATCTCTACCCTGATGCTCTGTGGTTCTCCTTTTTCGTTGAGTGTTGGATGTAATGGCAACGATCCTGTCGTTACCTTGTTGCCACTTGCACTATCAATATAAGTATATTCTACATCTCCTGTATTTCCCATACCTGGATTAAGGATGATTCTTTCCTTGGAAGTATCTGCCTTATATGTACCATCACTTTGTCTAATTGTTGGATAGAATCCAAGAATATCACTGATGAGTGGTGCTTTTCCATTTTCCTTTAATGAATAGACAACATAGGGACGACCATCCTGCTGATTGTTAGCTGAACCATAGATAATATTCATTGGTCTAACTGTTACAGTCGTTGTGAAACTCATACTTTGACCATTATATGTTCCTGTCACTGAAATCTTGGCAGTTCCTACATTGATCCCTTTAACATGACCATGAGCATCTACAGTTGCAATATTTTCATTGTCTGATTTCCAGTTTTTGAGCTCAGTGACTTCGCCTGTTACTTTTATTTGGTCTGTATCCTTATACTCAACTTCTAAAGGTTCTATTCCTGTCCATTTAGCATAATATGTTTTTTCAGTTTCTACTTTATCTACTGGATCTCCTTTGAAATCCTTATCTTCATACCATCCCTCAAAAATACTTCCTTCTTTTATAGGAGATGTTAATCCATTTTCATCAAATTTTGTATCTTCTGAAAAAATAGCTCCATTTGCATAAAGACTATATTGAGAAGATGTTGGTGTTAATTTGCCTGCTGTCTTTTCAGGTAAATTTTGTGATATATACAACGTATTATTTTCTATACGTGTTTCTACAGTTCCTGTTTTATGTTTTGCATGAATATAAACATTATGAATGAAAGGATTTACTTTATTCTCTGGTTTACATATTGTCATTTTACCATTTAAAGTGCCATCTAACTCAACATCAATAAAAACATCTGAAATAGACGAATCTACTGATTGACTTGTTTTGCTATATTGTCCAAAAAGATAATAAAAACTTGAATGTGTGGAAGTTATTTTACTATCTTGAACTTTTATATTTTTCAAAATAGCACGATCTCCTAAATTTGCAACAAGAATCCCGCCATATGCATATACTGTCAAGTCACAATTTGATATAGTTATATTTTCTAACAAAGCATCAGAGCCAGTATGATTAGTAATAAATGACCCATACCATGTCACACCTTGACGTGAATATGAACAAGAATTAATCTCTACATTCCTGATTGTTCCTCCAGACATTTCACCAACTAAAATTGCAGATGTCTTAGCTGCAGACATCAACCCTGTTACTTTGCAGTTCAATAATTTAATATTTTCAACTACAACATTTTTACTATAAAATTGTCCACACAGAACTCCTGAACCATCACCAGTTATGTCAAAATCCTCTAAAACCAAATCATAAATATGTGCATTACCATCAGGACCAGCAAACAAACCATTATACCAATATCCAGCTGGTCTATTAATTTTCAAATTTTTAATTACATTTTTATTTCCATTAAAATCACCATGAAATTTTAATATAGTTCCATAACCTGTCATTTTTTTAGTACCAATTGGTGCCCAGCCCCAACCATTATTATAAAAATCTCCATCTTTTTCAAAATCTTCATCTTTAAAGACAATATCATTTGCAAGTTTGAAATATCCTGTAATGATTGTCGCTCCATCTTTTGTATGTATGTGTGTACGTACCTTATCCAAATCTGATGTCGTTGAAATCATATGTGGCTGATCCTTAGAACAGTCATCACATTCTTCCCATGAGTTATCATCACTCATAACCTTGCTAGCTATACTATCTTTATACATTGGACAATCTAATGAATGGACATCACCTTTGCATTCTTCTAGTAACATACATTCTGACTTATCGTCCTGTGCAAAAACAGTATCTGTTTGTGTTGGTATAAGCCCTATAATTAAACTCACAAACATCAAACATATACACAATCTTTTTTTCATGTTTTTCACCCTTTCTTTATATTTTACACGTTTATTGT
>CAJUJC010000045.1:6078-15518 GCA_910586805.1 uncultured Erysipelotrichales bacterium
CCCCGTGTATTTTTGTCAACATAAAAGAGTAAAAAAACAAATAATGAATACAAAAAAAGAACATCCTAAGATGTTCAATTATTTTGCTAAGGCTTTTTTTGCTGAATCTACGATTGCAGTAAATCCTTTTGGATCAGCAATTGCAATTTCAGATAACATTTTTCTATTGATTTCAACATTAGCTAATTTTAAACCATACATTAATTTTGAATAAGAAATATCATTCATTCTTGCAGCTGCATTAATACGTGCAATCCATAATTTTCTCATTTCACGTTTTAAGTTTCTTCTATCTCTATATGCATATTTTAATGAATGCATAACTTGTTCATGAGCTGTTTTATATAATGTGTGTTTTGAACCAAAATATCCTTTGGCTAATTTTAAGACTTTCTTTCTTCTACGTCTAGTTGTATATCCACCTTTAACTCTTGCCATTTTTATTTCCTCCTTTTATTAACCTTGTAATCTAGATTTAATTCTCTTCATATCTGAAGGATGAACTAAAGTAGCTTTTGCTAAATGTTTCTTTTGTTTATGAGTTTTGTTGTGAGATAAATGTGAAATGTAAGCATGGCTACGTTTCAATTTCCCTGATCCTGTTTTTTTCAAACGTTTTTTAAGACCACTATGTGATTTCATTTTTGGCATAATTTTGTCCTCCTGTTATTTCTTCTTTGGTGCTAATATAGCTGTTAATGTTCGTCCCTCTAATTTAGCTGGTTTTTCGATAACACAATAATCCGCACATTCAGCGACGAAATCTTCTAGTATTTTTTGACCAATATCAATATGAGCTAATTGTCTTCCTCTAAAACGAACTGCTATTTTAACTTTATCCCCTGACTCTAGCCATTTCAATGTTCTTTTTAACTTAACGTTTTTATCATGAACATCAATAGTTAAAGATAATTGTGTTTCTTTCAAAGACACAGTCTTGGAATTTTTCTTCATTTCTTTTAGTTTCTTTTGTTGTTCAAAACGATATTTCCCATAGTCCATAATACGACATACAGGTGTTTTTGCTTTGGGAGCTACACAAACTAAGTCTAAATTTGCATCATATGCTGTATTAATTGCGGCATTTCTTCCCATAACTCCTAATTGATCTCCGTTTTGATCAATAACTAAAACTTCTTTAAAACGAATTTTTTCATTCACCAAGTCATCATTTGATTGGTTGTTATACTTGCTAATAATAGCCACCTCCTATAAATGTAGTACAAACAAAAAGTGAGCACATAAAGCACCCACATATCGACATTAAGATTATCATCTTAGTGACATAAGCCCAACAATATGCTCGTTCAGGCGAGAAGCAGGCACTTCTTCTTTCCACTACTTTTCATTTACTTATACATAATAATGAATTTTCCCTTGCTTGTCAATACTTTTTCGTATGTTTATACATTTTACTCTTATCTTTTTCTTTTATTCTTTTTGTTGAAGATTTTTTCAAAACTTTCTGGTGTATGGGATACAAATCTCATTTCCTGATGTGTTAAAGGATGAATAAACATCAATTCATGAGCATGAAGACCTAATCTATGAATAGGATTTGTTTTTGCACCATATTTTTCATCTCCAATAATAGGATGATTCAATGAGGACATATGAACACGTATTTGATTCTTTCTACCTGTATCTAAACGAAGGTTTACCATTGTATATTGTCTATTTGTTTGAATCTGTTTATAATGAGTAATTGCTTTCTTTCCTTTTTCCTTACTTGTAATATATACATTTTGAGATTTTGATTCAGTTAAATAATTGATAATAACTCCATTAGGTTTAGTAAGTTTTCCTTCAACAACTGCCACATATCCTCTTACCTTTACGACTTCATTCCATTGTTGTGTCAACAAATCATACAATTTTTGATTTTTAACAAACATAAGCAATCCTGATGTATATTGATCTAAACGGTGGACAAGATATATTTTTTCTTTTTTATGCGCTAAATAATCTTTTACAATGTGATAAGCTGTTTTTTGTGATTCATGATTTGTTTTTTCTGTTAATAACCCACATGGTTTATTTATAACAATGATGTCTTTATCCTCATATACAATAGGAAATGGAAGACTTGCTTGTTTTGTCGTATCGATATCAACACTATCTCCTATTTTTAATTCATAAGCATAATATGTTTCTACATTTCCATTCACATATATATTTTTATACTTCAGTAAATTTTTAATATCATTTCTCTTTTTTCCAGTTTCTTTTATCAAAAAATCTAGTAAACCTATATTCTCTTTAACACTATATTTCATATTTTTCCCTCTTTCACTTTTTTTAAAAAAAGAGTAGATTTCTCTACCCCAATACATGAGTTGACATTCTTACAACTAGCATACTAATCGCCCAGTCAACAATAACAGCTAACCATAGTGGTAAACCAGTAAATGAAATGACACCTATTAACAAGCCTATTTTTGTAAGTATAGTAATAATATTATTTAAAATGACTGTTGATCTCATTTTTCTTGCAATAACAAATGTTTCATACACTTTATTCAAAGCAGAATCAATTAAAACAATATCACTACTTTCAACAACTTTAGAATCAGCAACGCCACCTCTTGAAATACCAACATAACTTTTTTGTAATAAGGCTATATCTTTAAAACTATCTCCAATATAAACAATTGGACCTACAAGTGTATCCATTAACTCTAACTTTTCATCAACACTTAAATAATTATGAATAATATATTGATCATTCTCTAATGCAATTGGTCCATCATTAAAAATAACCAATGTTCTACCCATATGTGATAATTTTTTAAATAACTCAAATTCTTCATTCGTTACCTCAACACCATCAAAACGGTCATACACAATCGTTTGTGCTTCATTAATTGAATCCAATCCTTGAGAAGACTCAATGACAATACCACTTTCAAATGCCTTGGCAAATCCTGATAATATTGTAAGTGATGTTGATTGTTCACTTGAAAGAGGAATAGCAATAATCATAAAAACAGCACCTACATGAATAAACATACTATATTCTTTATAATCAATAACTGGTAAAACAATACCTAAAACAATACCTAATCCAATCATTATTGGTGTATACAACTTAGAAATCAATTGAATATATTTTTCAAACTTAGACTTATGAACAAGAGCTGTACTTGCAATATTCATAAGTTCTATATAGTTTGAACTTTCATATGGTTTACTCACTTTAATATATATAGGTTTTTCTCCCACATTAATATCACCACTATGAACTTTACTATTTCTTTTTACATCTACCAAATCATATGTACTTGTATTAGAATATGTATTAATTTTTGAAACACCCTTCGTAACTGTACCAGGCATATGAATTGTCTGATTTGGATAAACAACTAAAATATCCCCTTTTTCAAATTCATATAGAGAAATTTCTTCTTCCTCATTCTTATTAACAAGTCTTATTCCTTTTTCTGGCATTTGAACTGTACTATCAATCTTTTTCAAAGTATAATCTAATACCCTTGTCATTAAAGGTGCACCTAATTGATAAATGATAATCGTTATACATGTTTCCACATACGCCCCTGCAACAACACCCATAATAAGTGCTATAATCAATAAATTTACCGATTCAAAAAACTTGAAATGTAAAATATTTTTCCATGCTTCTTTGATAGGAATTTCCGCAAACAATAATGCAGTCATCATCCACATAATTGGTGTAATAATCGTATTATCCTTAGAAGTAATAATTGCTAAAGCAATAGTCACAAATAAGGCACTAATACGAACGTATCTCATTAAATACTTTTGATTGAAAACATCTTGTGAACGCACAGGTTTTCTATGTTCAATAATTTCAACTGATGGATTGAGTTTAAAAAGTTCTTTTCTCAATAAACTTAAAACATCCTTTTGCGAAGAAACTAATTTCAACAAACGATTCGCATTATCATATTGAATATTCTTAAACCTTTGATCATTACTAATTTTATTAATCAATACCATAATATCTTCTTCATTAATCATGTTTCTAAACATAAAATAATGTTCTCTTTCTCGTCTTTGAGCAAAGTCATATTGACGTTTTTGACCATCAATCACTTCTTTTACAACAATATCTTTATCAATACCTTGAATGATGCTTAATAAAGGCTCAATATCAATGCAATTAAACATAATATAATCTTTATGAATTTTCATATGTGAGACTTGTTCAGTATTATTCAAAGCAATGCTTAAAGCATTGTAACAATCTTCATTTGCAATATGAGATATTTCGAAAGTTTTCTTATCCATAATATCATCCTTTCTTCAACCATAATAACACATTTTTTACAAAAAACAAATAAATGCCTATGAATATAAAATTATTTTTTGACAAAATGTGAGTGCTGTATCAAAAGAAAATGCTCCTTAAATTCCGCTTCACTACAACTTAATGCAAACTCTTTCCCATATATCTTATAATAATTAACTTCGGTATCACTTGTTCTTACCATACAAGGATAAACTTCTTTAAACGCAAAAAGAATTTCTTCTTCTTTACCTATAATCATTGTCATTGTTTCAATACATCGACAATAGCATCGTTTACCATCATTAGCCATAGTGACACCTCCTTTTACTTATTATAGCACAGGATATACTGTGTTCTATCAATAAATGAAAAATGAGTAGAAATTTATTCTACTCATGTCTTTATTACCCTTCAACAAATTTTGTTGTTTCATATGCCTCTATACCATCTTTATTTAAAAAATGACTAAAAGAAAGACGGAGACCATAATCGACATTCTCCTGATAAGGAAATTGAAATGTTGATTTTAATCCAATCACAAACTCAAATGTAGCAAGTTTATCTTTTTGACCCACAAAATAAACAGCACCTTTGATATGAGAGTCCAAAGGATTAACATATGCTTTTGTTTCTTTCCAATTTTGTCCACCAAACCATCCTGTTTGATAAATATCTTCTTCAACAGTTTGATAATGTTGATGATCATCTATACCAATCCATTGGTGGAGATATGTTACAGGTTCTATGGATCTTTCAGAATAAAGATGTAAAAATTTTGTTTTAACCATATAAGTTAATTGTGGAACATCTAATAGTTCATACTCTAAACAATGAAATAACAAATCATCCTTTTCGTATATCTGATAACTGTATTGAATTGTTATATGATCGATAGTTTCTTTTTTCTTCAATTCATCAACCAAAGTCATATTATCATTATCTATTGTATATTCTTCACCTTGGATTTCATATCTTGTCATCACTATAAAACAGAATGTAATGAATAAACATAAAATCATAATAGCTGTATAACCTATAAAAATCCATCTCTTTTTTAATTTAATAGGAGATAACTTCACTTGATATTGATAATCAAGAATATCTTTTTTTAACTTATTTAAACTTTTCCACATTTTTATAAAGAATACTATAAAAATGATAATCAATGCTACTTGTTCTAGGCTATCAGTCATAAAAGTTCCTAAAATTCCACAAACTTGCATAACCACATAACAAACAATAAACGTTTTATTGTTTGTATTATCATAAACAATTTCTTTTAAAGCCATATAAATCATAATAATCATTACAAAATGAAGACAGAAAGAAACTCCAACGAATAAATCTGATGAATAATGAGGAATACATAAACAAGCATAGGAAATGATATGAATAATTAATCTCGCAACAGATAACATATATGCACTTTTAAAATATGGATGTGCTTCTCTTACCATTCTTAAACCCAAATAAATCAAAATGAAACCAAGTGATTCTGTGATGTAATTAAAATAAAATCCTAATGTTATGTGAAATGATATAAGCAGTAAGCCATATTGAAGATATACCAACATATGTTGAAGAGGTTGAAATGGCATAGGATTTTGAATATCAAAATCAATTAAATAATCATCATTCATAATACCCCTCCCCTTGTAATATTTTTCTTAACTTTTTACGTAGACGATAGTATGAATTTTCTACTGCTTTATAAGTCATTGCTCTTTCCTTTGAAATCTCATCAAGAGTTTGATAATAATAATATCTTCTATAAAAGAATTCCTGTTCTTTATATGATAACTTTGAAACAACATATTTCCAATCTATCTTTTCCACATCCTGAATATCTTTAAAAAGATCCATTTGTTCATATTGTATTTCCTTCAACAATTTTTTATTTTTTCTTACATAATTTAAACCCTGTCTTCTTGAAATGATGGCTATATAATTTTTAAATGTTATTTGTGTTTCATCATACTGCTCAATCTTATCCCAAATTTTTAATACAATATCATTATGACATTCTTCCCTATCCTGTTGATTTAATCTTAAAGAACATAAAATATAATTTATAAATTGACCATAATACATTTGAAGAAGTTCTAATCCATAATCATCTTTATTCTTTAATAATTCTATGATTTGATTATCCATATTTATCCCTCCTTCACTTATATATACACATCAAACTTTCATTACCCCTCACTTTTATTTTAAAATATTTTATAATAAAAGAAAAGAGAGCAAATGCTCTCATTAATTCTTTGAAAATTCAGCAAGTTCTAAATTTGGATTCTTTTCACTTGCCCATCGAATTCCCCATTCATTAGAAAACAACAATAAATACTGTCCTTTTAAATCTTGAACTTTTTTAGTATCCGAAGATAAATTTAAAGATTTTAAATCCACTTCTTTATTTTTAATCCATCTTACAAATTGATATGGAAGAGGCGTATTCACAATATCGACATTATATTCGCTTTTTAAACGATAAGTTAAGACTTCAAATTGAAGAACACCAACTACACCAACAATAATTTCTTCCATACCTCCACCTAATTCAGTGAAAATTTGAATAGCTCCTTCTTGAGCAATTTGTTCGACACCCTTAACAAATTGTTTACGTTTCATTGTATCTTTGTTTCTAATCATTGCAAAATGTTCAGGTGCAAATGTTGGAATGCCTTCGAATGCAAACTTATTTTTTGGTGTACATAGTGTATCGCCAATAGAAAAAATACCTGGATCAAAAACACCAATAATATCACCTGAATATGCTTCTTCTACTTCTTCTCTATTTTCAGCCATCAATTGTTTAGATTGATTTAATTTAATTCTTTTACCACCCTGATAATGGAAAACTTCCATACCTTTTGTGAATTTACCAGAACAAATTCTCATAAAAGCCATTCTATCCCTATGAGCTTTATTCATATTTGCTTGAATTTTAAACACAAAAGCACTGAAATCTTCTCCTAAAGGATCGATTTCTCCTATATTACTATGACGTGATAGTGGTGATGTTGACATATCTAAGAAATGTTCCAAAAATGGTTCAACACCAAAATTTGTAAGGGCTGACCCAAAGCATACTGGAGACAATTCTCCTCTTTGAATTCTTTCTAAATCAAATTCAGCACCTGCACCATCTAATAATTCAATATCATCTTGTAATTGATTATATAATAATTCTCCAAGTTCATCTTTTAACTTCTCATTTGTCGCTTCACAAACTTCTACATCAACTTCTTTTTTTCCACCTTGAACGGGAATAAAACGAATAACTTCTTGCTTATTTCTTTCATAAACTCCCTTAAATTCTTTTCCACATCCAATTGGCCAATTAATTGCACAAGTTTCCATACCTAATTCTCGTTCAATTTCTTCCATTAATTCATAAGGATCCTTTGCTTCCCTATCCATTTTATTAATAAAAGTAAAAATAGGAATATGACGCATTGCACAAACTTTAAATAATTTTCTCGTTTGATCTTCGACCCCTTTTGAACCATCGATAACCATGACTGCACTATCTGCTGCCATTAATGTACGATAAGTGTCTTCTGAGAAATCCTGATGACCTGGTGTATCTAAAATATTAATACAAAAATCATTATAATGAAACTGTAAAACTGAAGAAGTTACTGAAATTCCTCTTTGTTTCTCAATTTCCATCCAATCACTTACAGCATGACGAGATTGTCTTTTTCCCTTAACCATTCCAGCTTCTTGAATAGCTCCTCCATAAAGAAGGAATTTTTCTGTTAAAGTTGTTTTCCCAGCATCGGGATGCGAAATAATCGCAAATGTACGACGTTTTTTCACTTGTTCCATCATTTCTGACATACATTTCCCTCCAATAATCACACCATACAATCATAAAGAAATTTCATTTATTTGTCAATTTTAATTTTGATGAGTTAATTGTTTATACTCATTTTCCACATTTTTATATAACTGCTGGAATGTATAAACAACATTATCATTTGTAAGCATTGCTTTATAAGGTATAAAAGGAATGCCTGCATTTCTAAAAACATCTAAAATAATATCCAACTGTTCATTAGAAAAATGTGCAAAGAAAAGAAATGTTTCATTTAAATTTTCTTCTCTTTCTATATTTTTTCTTTGATATCCTGGTAAATTCAACAAATATCCCATTTGTTGTGAAATATCTTTTTCATCAATTTCTTTCATCTCTACATCTAATTGTTTGAGAATAATAGACATAATATTTTTCACATTTTCATCTAATTTATAATATAAAATAAGTTCTTTCATAATCTCACCTTAATCAAATGTAAAATTTCCATCTTTAAAAATTTCTACTTCTTCACCATTATATGCCAATGCTGTAATTCTTAAATCACTTGTTCCAAACATAAAATCAACATGAGTCATTGAATCATTAACACCATTTGCTAAAAGTTCTTCTCTACTCATCTCTAAACCATTTTTTAGACATTCACCAAAACCTCTACCCAAAGCCAAATGGCAAGCTGCATTTTCATCAAATAAAGTATTATAGAATAAAGTATTCATTTCACGAATTGGTGAATTATAAGGAACTAATGCAACTTCCCCTAAATATTGACTACCTTCATCAGTTTCAATAATACTTTTTAAAACGTCATAACCTTTTTTTGCTTGAAAATCAATAACTCTTCCATTTTCAAATGTAATAGAAAATTCATCTACAATATGCCCATTGTAGTTTAAAGGCATTGAACTATAAACAATACCATTAACACCTTCTCTATGTGGAGAAACAAAAATTTCTTCAGTAGGTATATTAGGGAATGAATAAATTCCATCAGTTGTATAACTTCCTCCACCAGCAAACAAATAATCATCTGGTAATGCAAGCGTTAAATTTGTTCCTAAACTATTTGACAAATGAATATGTCTAATTCCATAATCATTTAATTTTTTTACACGACTTTCAAATGAGCGACGATGTTTTTCCCATGCCTCAACAGGATCTTCTTCATCACAACGTGTTACATGAAAAATTGCTCTCCATAAAGCATCAACAGCTTCTTGATCACTCATATCTGGATAAACTTTATTTGCCCACCCCACACTTGGAGCACCAACAATACACCAACGATCAATTCCTAATTCTAAATGATCATAAAATTCTTTACATGCAATATGCATTGCCTTATTC
>CAJUJC010000046.1 GCA_910586805.1 uncultured Erysipelotrichales bacterium
AAATCATTCATTTTATACCAAGCCATTTGTTGAACAACTTGTTTTAAATAATCCATTGTAAATGTTTTTCTACCAACATCCAAGATAAAACCTCTTACTGGATATAATGGATAATCTCTTGTAATACCACAAGGAACATTTCCAGTTTGTTTCAAGCTTTGTAAAAGAGTTCTTGTTGCCCAATATGCTCCTGTTGTAGTCTCAGACTTCACATTTACATATTGAGAAACATTCATTAAATAGCCTTCATCTTGAAGCCCTAAAGAATGATCAGTTGTCAATTCAAAGTAGAAATCTCCAGTTTTTGCATCATTCTTGTTACCAACAACAACAGACAAAGTTTTTCCAGTCATTAAATGATAATCATTTGCAAAAGCATCAGCAACTTCTCTTAATTGTTTATCAGCAATAATGACCTTTCCATTTGATGCAACATTAAAAGCTCCACTATGACCTTTCCATTCTCTTAACTCTGGTAATATTTGAGGTGCTTCATTATCTCCCTCTTCCTTTGTATATTGACCAGGAATTTTAACTGTGACTTCTTTAAACTTATAATTCTTATTTGCACCTTGTGTTTCTTTATTTGTATCAATTCCTTTAAAAGATACTTTAACATTTATATCTGAAATTGGTTGATAGATTGTCAAATCATCTCCAACAACTTGTTCATAATCTGTTCCATTATATTTAAGTTCATACCCATACTCCTCTACATCTGGATAATGAATAACTAATTTATTTTCACCTTTTTTAGGAGCATCTACTTCAATCATATCCAATGCTTCTTCTAGCGTTGGAACAACTTCAGGATTCCCTCCATAAACTTCTATTTCATTAATAGAAATATTATTCCATACTATCGTTCCATCTGGATCTTTTTTATCAAATGCACGAATATACACACGTACATAACGTGCCCTATACACTTGATCTAAAACAATTTTCTCCTCTTTACTTTCAGGTCTTGATAATGTTTTCACAGTAACCCAATTATCACTAGTTGCATCATCAGAAATTTGAATATCATAATCTGTTACTTTTCTTTCCCACCATGAAAGCTTAACAACTTGAACATCTTTTGTTTCACCTAAATCAACATAAATCCAATGAGGAGCATTTGCAACAGGACTTGCCCATCTTGTATTTTTATTACCATCAACAGCTTTATTTGCAGCCAATGTTGCAGCATTATCTTCTACTCCATTAGCTACTGCTGTTTTATTTAACGCAACATTTTCAGTTGGATCTTGTGGTTCAATATTTCCTCCATAAACTTCCATTTCATAAATAGAAACTGTATTCCAATTCACTCCACCATCAGGATCTGCACTTGTATGAGAAGAAATATATAAACGTACATAACGAGCAGTATATACTTGATCTAAAACAATCTTTTCATCAGTAACTTCAGGTCTATCTGAAAACTCTTTAACTGTTGTCCAGTCAGATTCAGACATTACTTCTGATAAAGTATTCGCAATTTGAATCTTATAATTTGTTGCTTTTCGATTTTCCCAAAACACCTTCACAACATTAACATTCATCTCTCTACCTAAATCAACATAAATCCAATGAGGTCCATTTCCTACATTGCTTCCCCATCTTGATGTTCTTGAAGTTGTATCACCATCTACTGCATTTGCTGCTCTTACAGAATTAGCTTCAATAGAACTTGCTACTGCTGTCTTATTTAATGCAACATTTTCAGCTGGATCTTGAGATGCTATATCTCCTTGTACCTGAATAACTTTCATTTCACGACACGAAACACTTGGATAACCTGTCATGGCTGTCACTTCAAGCTTAACATATCTCCCACTGACAGCTTCTTCCAAAACATCTTCTGTTATTTGAGCTGTATTATCAGTTCTTCTAACAACAGGTTCACCCCAATTTTCTGTATCATTTGATACATAAATATTGTAGTCCTTCGCATATACGCTAGCACTTTCCCATGTCATTTGGAACTTACTAAATTCTTGAGCCCTTCCCAAATCAATATATGCCCATTGTGTTGGGGCCGTTTCTGTTGACCAACGTGTTTCTGTATTTCCATCAGTCAAATAAGATGCAGGCATTGTTGAATATGCAGCACTTGCTGTTACAGTTTTATTCAATGCCAAATTCACTTCTGCCGCCTTAACCTCCACAACAGCCACAGAAAATGCGCTCACAAAAAACAAAGTCATTGCAAGCACAACCTTACCTATTTTGTGTAATATTTTTTTCATTTTAAATTTTTCTCCTTTCCCAAAAGATATTCCATATTCGTTTTCCCTTAAAAATTTGGTAAAATATTATGCTTATTCATTGTTGTCCCATTTATAACCATATTTTTCAAACAATTATGTAATCCCTTTCACAAAAATTATATCTATTCTCAAACCAATTGTCAACAAGCATTTTACAATCAAAAAATAAACACAAGCATTTTACAATCAAAAAATAAATAAAGTGGTTAATTCATATTGCTATTTTAAAATCATATAAATACCTTCTCTTACTATGTTTTTTTATTACATCTTTCATAAAACAATATTTCCAACATATTAAAAAGATAGAGAATTTATCCCTATCTTAGTTTAAATATTTTTGTAATAAAGCAACGACTTCATCAATGTTGATTGGCTTGGCAGTATGAGCGTTCATCCCACTTTCTAAACTACGTTTAATATCATCAGCAAAAGCATCAGCACTCATTGCAATAATTGGTAGATTATGATCAGGACGTTCTAATTTTCTAATTGTTTTTGATGCTTCATATCCTGTCATAACTGGCATTCTAATATCCATCAATATCGCATCATAGTATCCTTCATCAGATTGCTCAAACTTATCTACACAAATTTGACCATTTTCTGCCCAATCTATTTCAAATCCTAGTTCAGTTAAAAGATCATAAGCAATTTCATAATTTAACTCGTTATCTTCTGCAAGAAGTAATCTCTTTTGTGAGAAAGAAATATTTTCATCACTTTCTTCATTTTTTTCTTCTCCACTTATATACTTTTTCAAACCTGTATATAAAGTTGATTTAAAAAGTGGTTTAGCAATAAATCCAGTTATCCCTGATTCTATTGCCTGCTTTTCAATATCGCTCCAATCATATGCTGAGATAAGGAATACAGGTATACTTTCTAATTGCCTTCTAATTTCTTGCACACAATGCAATCCATCCATACCAGGCATCTTCCAATCCAATAAAACAAAATGATATTCATCATTATGTTCATGTTCTTCTATTTTTCTTAAAGCTTCCTCTCCAGTTAAAACATATTCTGCATAAGCTCCCATTTCTTTCAATGAAGATACGGTACTTAAACAAAGTTGCTCATTATTATCAACAACAAGAACACGATAACCATCTAATCTCATATCTTCTTCACAAACCAATGATTTTTCTAAATCAATTGTGATATGAAATTCACTTCCCTTGCCAAGTTGACTTTGAAGTTCAATTGTTCCTCCCATTGCATCAACAATACATTTTGTAATGGCCATTCCTAATCCTGTACCAGCAATTTTATCAACCTGTTCAGATTGTTCTCTTGTAAATGATTTGAAGATTTCCTTTTGAAATTCTTCACTTATACCAATTCCTGTATCTTGTATCTTAAAATGATTTCTAATATATTTTTCTCCTAATGGCGATTCTTCTTGTGATAAATAGACATGGATTTTACCCCCCTCAGGAGTATATTTATAGGCATTTGATAACAAGTTTAATAAAACTTGATTTAAACGAACACTATCACACAAAACATTTTCACACATGATATTTTGAATAAAAATATCAAAATGTTGTTTTTTTGATTTAAACTGTGGTTGCATAATCAAAACAATATCACTCATTGAACGACGTAAAGACAAGACATCTTCATTTAAACTCATCTTTCCATTTTCAATCTTTGACATATCTAAAACATCATTAATTAATCCTAATAAATGTTTACTTGATAATTTAATTTTATGTAAACAATCATCAACACGCAAAGCATCATTTTTATTTTTAATAGCAATTTCAGTCATTCCAACAATTGCGTTCATCGGTGTTCTAATATCATGACTCATATTGGATAAGAATTCACTTTTAGCATTATTAGCATATATTGCTTCTTTTCTTGCATCTTCTAATTCAATCATTTGTTGTCTTGTCAATCTATAATAAAAAACAAAGATAACCAACAACAATACCAAAATACTACCACTTGACATCAGCATTGTTGATGTTCTAATACTATCTAGTTGATAAACAATATTATCCAAACTTCCAAAAGGCATAACGTTAATAACATACCACTCTGATCCTACAAGGGGTGACATATAAAAATGATTATGTTCTCCAGCTGTTTGAACAATTGTTGAATAGCTTTGATCATTTTGAATAGCCTCTTGTATTTCTTTTTTATATTGTTCTTTATCCTTACCCTCATATGTTTCAAAAATAGCATCTACACGTTCAAAGTAATTGTTTCTAAATGCAACACCATTTCTAATAACAAAATTTCCATTTTCATCAATAACATATGAATATTCATTAGTATCATTTTCATTCAAGAAAAGTGCCTGATTAATATAATCCATTGAAATACCTACAACAATGACATCACTTGTTTTTCCATAAGCCATTTCATATTTAACTGGAACAACCAATAAAAGTAAGTTTTTACCATGAGAATTCATAGCTCTTGTAATTTTTTTATCATTATTATTTAATATAGTTTTAAACTCTTCAGTATCTAAAAAAGATATAGCACCACCAAAAATATTTTCAATATCTCCACCTTGTGTATATAATCCAATATAATCAAAATCACGAACTTGTGCCCTTGATTTTAATTGGTTGATAAATTCATCACCGTAATGTGTAGATTGGGCTGGAATCTCTTGAAGCAGTCCCTCAATTTGAGATCGTCTCAAATCAATCACAATCGAAAATTTATGTTGAATCTGAGAATTCATCTCTGACATATACATATCACCAATATCCTGAATAGATTCTGTTGTTTTTGCTTTCATATATAATGTTGTAAAAAAGAAAACAGTTGAACATATCACAATGGTACAAATAACACTTATAATTAAAAAACGATTAATCTTTCTCTCCATGCTTTCACCATCCTATTATTGAAGTTTTCTAATTGCTAAAACAACTTCATTATAATCTCTTTTGACCTTCTCTACAAAATCATCAAGATTGGTATAATCCTGATTTCTTAATTTCTCAGTCAATTCATTTGATGAATGATATAATTGTATAAATCCAAGATTTTGACAAATTCCTTTAATAGTATGTACTGCTCTAAACGCTTCATCATATTGATGCTCTTGTAAAGAAGTACATAGTAATTGATAACTTGTATCATCTAAAAATTTTAAAACAAATTTTTTCACACGTTCCTCTTTAACTAAACGTGACATCACACCATCATAATCACCATTCATCAACCCATAACATTCTTTTAAATTCATGATTATTTTTCCTCCCACTTCTATAATGCCATTTCTAATAAAGCCTCTTTCATACTTTCATCATACATAAAATAACAACCTTTTCCATTTTGTTTGGCTGTATATAAAGCACAATCAGCTAAATGATATAACTGTTGATAATCATTTCCTACATTCATTGATTGAGAAACTCCCATACTTATAGAAACATTAAAACCTCTATATTGTATACATAAATTGTTAAAAATACGATGAATTATGTTTTCTAAATTTGATTTATATTCCAAGAAAAGAACAAATTCATCTCCACCAATTCTTGCAGCAATATCTTCTTGTCTAATACTTGATAATAGTTTTTTTGAAATTTGCTTTAAAACGTCATCACCAATCATATGTCCATAATAATCATTAATATTCTTAAAATTATCAATATCAAACACAATAAATGCAAATTGAGATTCAGGATGTCTATTTATTCTTTCCATAATCATATGTTGAGCAGTTTGACGATTATATAACCCTGTTAATCCATCATATGAAGAAAGCTTCTTTAAATTTGTGAGTTCTGTGTATTGCTCATGAACATCTACTATCTTCCCAAAAAAGTTAGTATATTTTGATGTATCATCTGATGGCCATATTGTTTGCACAATCAATTTATTCCATCTCTTTTGTTCAAGATTTCCCATCTCAAATTCTAGTTGAACAATTGGATTTTCCTTTGTTGTTTTCTTAAGTTCTTGAGCAAACTTTAAAAGATTTTCTTTTCCAAAACATTGAATAATCCCTTCATCATTCATAGGATCTACAATTGCTTCTTCTAATCCCAATCGTTTTGCTCCCCATTTAGAAAAAGTTATCATTGATGGTTCATTTGTATATTCAAATTGAATTTCTTGTGACATAGTTGCAAAAAATTCATATTTTTTTCTTTCATATTCTAATAATTCAACAGTTCTGTCTGCTGAGGAAAGCTCTTCGTATTGATGAAGCATATCTGCAATTTTAATAATTTCCTTACTTGTTCCATGATGGAAATCATTTCTTTGTGCATCATTCTTTATTTCTTCTTCAATATCTCTTAAACATTCCAGCAGCAAAGGATTAAAAGCACCACATTCTCCATTTAAAATCATTTCCATGGCTTTTTCATGTGAGAAAGCTTTTTTATAAACACGTACACTTGTCAAAGCATCATAAACATCAGCTAATGAAACAACTTGTGCAGAGATAGGTATTTGTTCACCTTTGAGTCCATTTGGGTATCCTTTTCCATCATATCTTTCATGATGATAATGGCAAATCTCAATAGCTTTATGCATAAGTTCTTCATCACGATATTCAATAATATCACTTAACATCTTTGCTCCTAATTCAGAATGTGTTTTCATAATTGCAAATTCTTCATCAGTGTATCTTCCTGGTTTATTCAAAATATGATCTGGAATCCCAATCTTACCTATATCATGTAAAGCTGAAGCCATAGAAATCAAAGAAATTTGGCTAGCATCAAGATGATATTGATTTGTTTTTTTAACCAAACAATTTAACAATAAATCAGTTAATGCTTGAACATGTAAAACATGTGCCCCACTTTCACCATTACGAAACTCTACAATATGACTTAAAATAGCAACCATTAATTGACTAAGTCTTTCATTTTCATAAATTTGCTCAGTAACCATTCCCACCAATTTCTTTTGCTTCGCATACAACATAATTGTATTATTAACTCTTCGATAAACAATAGATGAATCAAATGGACGAGAGATAAAATCTGTTACACCTAACTCATATGCTTTTTCTATTATAGATGTTGATGTTTCAGCTGAAATCATAACGACAGGAACATCTTCTATCCAATGGCGTTTATTCATAATCTCCAAAACACCAAAACCATCCATGGAAGGCATTACAATATCCAATAGAATCAAAGAAAGTTCCACACTCATTTTTTGTAATATCTTGATAGCTTCTAAACCATTTTCTGCCTCATAAATTTCAAATTCTTCTTCCAAGATATCTGATAAGATCATACGATTCATTTGAGAATCATCAACAATTAAAATCTTTTTCTTTCTTTTATAATGCTTATCCATAATAACCTCTCTTCTCCCAATTTACTTTTAGTATACTAGATTTTTATATGTTTTCAAAGGTCATTTATTTATTTTTATGGAAAAGATGTTTTTTATTTTTCTTATTCATTGTATAATATTAGCGATGAGGTGGTAAAATTGAAAATCAACAAAAATATCTTCTTTTCATACTTTCTCACCATGCTGCTTCTTTTATCTGGTTGTCAATCTCGATCAATGACGATTACAAAAGGAAATGGCACAAGGGACAATACGCCTGTTGTCTTAAAACCAGTAGCAAGTGGTCAAAAAACAATAGGAAACAAAAAAATAATATTTGATATTTCACATACAACTGATGGATATATCATGGTTAAATATATGGGAGATAATCCAAAGGTCAAAGTAAAAATTAAAAACCCAAATGAAAAAGACCCTTATATTTATGATATTTTTGACGGATATAATGTTTTCCCTTTAACAGGAGGAAATGGAAAATATACATTAATTGCTTATGAAAATATTTCTGGTACAAAATATAGTCAACTATATAGTCAAACTATTCAAATCACAATTGATAATGAGCTGTCACCTTACCTTTATCCAAATCAATATGTCAATTTCAATCAATCCACAAAACTTGTGACTATGGGAGAAGAGATTGCTGAAAGTGCTGACAATGATTTGGATGTTGTGACATATGTTTATGATTATGTTGTTCGTACATTAACTTATGATAATCAAAAAGCAGAAGAAGCAAAGAATGGAAATCTAGCAGGATATTTGCCTAATGTTGATGAGATCATTGATAAGAAAACAGGTATTTGTTTTGATTATGCTGCTGTGATGGCAACAATATTGAGATCTCAAAATATCCCTACACGTATGATGATTGGATATGTATCTATGCCTGAAGGTAGTGTTTACCATGCATGGATTAGTGTTTATCTTAAAGATATTGGTTGGGTAGATGGTCTTATTCAATTTGATGGAAAAAACTGGTCTATGATGGATCCTACACTCATTTCTGATGGAAATAACAGCTCATCCATCCGTGACTTTGTTAAGGATAAAAATAATTATACAACAAAATATTTATATTAGGAGGATAACACATGAAAAGTAAACAACTGACAAATAGTGAAATTGCTGCATTCACTTCACAAATATCCTTGATTTTACATGCTGGTATTTCAACATATGAAGGTATATCAATCATGAATGAGGATAATGAAAGTGAAGATATGAAACCTATTTTAGACATCATATTTAATCATTTGGATCATGGCGAAAGTTTTTATGATGCACTTGCTATAACACAAGCTTTTCCAAACTATTTTTTAAAAATGGTTGAAATTGGTGAAGTTTCTGGTCGTTTAGAAGATGTCATGCATAATTTAAGTATTCATTATCAACGATTACATGAAAATAATGAGAGTATAAAAAGTGCTATAACATACCCTTTTATTATGATTATCATGATGCTTTTGGTTGTTATTGTATTAATTACCCAAGTTCTTCCTATTTTTAATCAAGTTTTTCAACAACTTGGAGGCTCACTTACTGGATTTTCTAAAATGATTTTAGATTTAGGATTATCACTCTCTACATATTCATATCTCTTTATAGGTGGACTTGTCATTTTAATAATCATATTCTTCTATTTTACAAAAAATGAAAAAGGAAAAACATCATCATATCAATTTTTAACTCACTGGTATTTAACAAAAAATCTATCATTAAAATTAGCATTATCCAAACTAACAAGTGGAATGTCTATTGCTTTAAGTAGTGGTTTAGATATTGAACAAAGTTTAGAAATGTCTAAAGAACTCATTAATCATAAAGAACTAAAAGAAAAGTTAGAAAAAGTTCAACAAGACTTAAATGAAAAAGACCTTGCAACAGCATTGGTTGAACAGCAGGTTTTCAGTGGTATGTACGCTAGACTTATAAGAATTGGAAACAAGACTGGTCATATGGATGAAATTATGAAGAAGATTGCTGATCAGTATGATCAAGAAACAAATGAAAGAATATCCCATTTAATTAGTATTATTGAACCAACACTTGTTGCTATTTTATCAATTATTGTTGGAATTATTTTATTAAGTGTCATGTTGCCACTTATTGGCATTATGTCAAGTTTATAATATGAAATATTTAAAAAAATATGGGTTAACTATTCTTTCATTCCTATTTGTTTTTATACTTATATCTTATGGATTTCAATCTGTTCTTCAAAGCAGCCATCACCAACAAAAAGAAAGCTTACAAAAAGCTCTTAAAAGAGGTATTTTACAATGTTATGCACAAGAAGGACATTATCCTGAAAGTTTAGATTATTTAATTGATCACTATCACATCATTTACAATCAAGAAAGTTTTGAAATTAAATATGAAATATTTGCAAGCAATATCATGCCTAGCATAACAATTATTGAAAAAAGATAGAGGTGAAAATGATGAAAACGAAAAAAAATCACTCTATTGATCTTATCTTTGTCTTATTATTATTTTGTATCTTTTCTATGAGTTCACTTGCTATTGTCTACATTGGTAGTCAGGTTTACTCTTCAATCGTTGATACAATGGATACAAGTTTTAATCAAAATATAGTCTTAGATTATATCACTGAAAAAATACGACAAAACAATCATGTAGGTCAAATTGAAATAAAAAAAATTCAAGATATTGATATCTTATGCTTACATGAAACATATGATGAAAAATCATATACAACATATATCTATACATACCAGAATGAACTAAAGGAACTTTTTATTCATGACGATGAAGAATTTCATATCGAAAATGGAGAAACACTCATGAAAGCAGACCAGCTCTCTTTCTCTATTGAGCAATCTTTATTAAAAGTTGACATGACTTTGAACCAAGAAACCAAGACAATCTTTCTTTCATTAG
The DNA here is from genome assembly GCA_910586805.1 of uncultured Erysipelotrichales bacterium. Classification (GTDB taxonomy): domain Bacteria; phylum Bacillota_I; class Bacilli_A; order Erysipelotrichales; family Coprobacillaceae; genus MGBC140090. The sequence goes on from CAJUJC010000046.1 coordinate 10,458, forward strand.
TAGGAGGAAATGAATATGAAGCATAGTAAAACTGGACTCTTTCTTATAGAACTTATTTTAGGAATCTTATTTTTTGCTTTAACAAGTGCTATATGTATACAAATATTTGTCAAAGCGAATACTTTTAATAATGAGAGTATTCAAAAAGATCATGCAATGAGAATTGCAAGCTATATTATAGAAATTTCTAAAAGTCAACAGTTACCTAAAGAAGATATTCTTTATTTTGATCATTTAGGAAACACTACCCATAAAGAACAAAGTGACTATATAGCAACAATAACAAAAGATAAAAATATGATGCATATTGATGTCAGTTATCATCAAGAATCTATCTATTCATTAGACTATTATCTTTATCAACAAAGGATGTGGTAAATATGAAAAATAAAAAGCTCACAATAAATATTGGAATCATTTCTTTTATGATTGTTTTTATTATTCTATGTTTTGTCACTTTCGCAGTTCTTTCCCTTGCAAGTGCTTATTCTCACTTAAATACAACAAATAAAAGTGTTGACCATACAACCCACTATTATGAATTGTCTTCTCGAGGAGAGAGGCTTTTAAAAGATATTGATGATAATCTTTATGATATTTATCAAAATTCTTCTTCAATGACTGATTATTTTCATCAGTTAGAAAGTCTTAAAGATAAGATTGATATCATAACTATTTCAGGTCATATAATTCAATATGATGTTATTCAAGATGATATGAAACTTCATATAGAAGTAGAAGCACTTTATCCTGGAGAAAAATTATATCAAGTGATTACATGGAAAATAGAAACAAATAAAGAATGGAATCCAGATCAAGGTCTGGATATATTATAGGAGGAACATATGGATATTAAAGAAATACTCACAACAGCTGTACAGCAAAAAGCCGCAGATATTTTCATAGTTGCTGGAAGACCTGCAACTATGAAAGTCTATAATCAACTTATTTTTATAGATGATGAACGTTTATTGCCTCACTCTACCCAAAAAATCATTCAAGATATTTATGAGCTTGCGGATCATAGAGATATCAAAAGGTTAGAAGAACAAGGTGATGATGATTTTTCATTTTCCATTACTGGAATCTCAAGATTTCGTGTCAGTACATATAAACAACGTGGTTCTCTAGCAGCCGTGATTAGAGTTATTTCTTTTGATTTACCACAACCTCAAGATATTGGTATTCCTCTAGATCTCATTAAGCTTGCTGATATTAAAAAAGGACTTATCCTTGTCACTGGACCTGCTGGAATGGGAAAAAGTACAACACAAGCTTGTATGATTGATTACATCAATACAAATCAATCAAAACATATTATTACACTTGAAGATCCTATTGAACATTTACATTCTCACAAAAAAAGCATTGTGTCACAACGCGAAATTACTATTGATAGTCATTCATATGTTAATGCTTTGCGTGCGGCTCTTCGACAAGCTCCTGATGTTATCTTATTAGGAGAAATGCGTGATTATGAAACTATTAATATTGCTTTAACTGCTGCTGAAACTGGACACACTGTTATTTCAACATTACATACTATTGGGGCTTCAACAACAATTGATCGTATTATTGATGTTTTCCCAGCAAGTCAGCAACATCAAATTGCTCTACAATTATCCATGACTTTAGAAACTGTTATTTCTCAGCAACTTGTTCCAACCATTGATGGCAAACTTGTTCCTGTATTTGAAGTTATGCAAGCAACTCCTGCAATTAGAAATATGATTAGAGAAAATAAAGTTCATCAGATAGACAGTGTTATTGCATCTGGTGCAAATTCTCATATGGTAAGTATGGAAAACAGTTTATTAGAACTTTATAAACAGGGCATCATTACACAAGAAACTGCTTTGCTTTATTCCATCAATCAGGAAGTCATGAAAAGAAAACTCAACATTCGATAAAAAGTCATAATATTCCATTCAATAGTGTGAGTAATCAAACACAAACATGGTATATTTTCATAAAAAGAAAAAACGTCAGATTTCTGACGTTTTCTTTTTAATCTTCTTGTGGTAATTCTTTTAAGTCTTCTTCACCAGTTAAATATTTTATAATAGCAATAGCAGCTTCTTTAGGTCCATTATGTTCATAACCTTTAATTCCAAGTCTTGTACGTAATTGACCAACCTTAACACCTTGTTTAAACATTCTTTTAAAATAATCCTGTAAAATAGGTTCAGTTTGTTCTTTTCTTTGAACTGGACCAAATGGATTTGCAAAATAACTTCCAACCAAACCATTTTCAGTTGTTGTTCCTTTAGCCATGCGATAACCTGATCTAAAGACTTCCAAAGCTTCTTCTTCATCATCAAAGAAATGCAAAGCATCGCCACCTTCTTCATAGTTATTAGCATATAAGAATATATCCACAGGATGTTTTTCAACAACATCTTTATAGTCAGTAATAGGAATAACAATACGTGCATTCACCTTATCTGGATTCATAAAAACTGATCTATCCAATTCTTTAAAACTATATCCAGCATCTAAATCATCTAAACGTACAAACGCACCAATTTCAGTTCCTGATGTTCTTACCTTACCTTTACTATTTAAAGATAATACACCCATATCATCATAAATTGTCTTTAAATCAGTAATATATGCTTCTCCATACATCTTAATTTGTTCAATTGTTTCGCTTTTACCAGCTCCACTATCTCCCATAACAACAATATTTTTCGTTTCACCATTATGCAAAGTCATTTTTACCATTGCACCATGAATTGGTAATTCATTTTGATTAATTTTCTTTACATTATGTAAAGTTAAAATCATCTTTTTCATATACCCAAAATAATCAAACTCATCTTTGGCTGATAACAATGCCACAATCATATCATTCGCTTCATCTTGATAAAAAGCTTGATTATCTTTACCATCTTCATAACCATAAACATAAATCAAGTCAGGCTTTCTATTTCTATACTCTTCTTCATCAGCTAAATCAAATAAATTACACAAAGTCACACCTTGAGCCATAAATTTCACATTAAAGTAAACAAAGCATAATAAATCCCCAACTTTTGCAGGATAACAAAACCAAGAATCCTCATCAAATTTCTTATCTTCAATTGGATTTTTCTTCGTTTCAGGAAAAACACCATCCCTTTTATTACGTTTTGAATATGCAATAAATGGTGGATGAATAACTACTGATTCAATAAAAGGAATTTCATCTAAATTACGATATTCATAAGGTAAGAATGGTCTCATATGAGTGACAGTTAATCCAGCATTAACACCAGCTGTAATTTGTCTTAAAACCTTATCCTTTTTACCTAAAGATGATTCAATAGAACGATAGACTTCTAATACCAATTCCTCAAACTCAGTTTGAGCATCAGCGAATTGAACATTTTGATATCCTGATCTTTTTGTTTCATTAAACACAATCGCATATCTTTGTAGACGTCTCCAAAATAAATAAATATCTTCAATTAATGCAATAAACATATTCACTTCTTTAAAATAAGATTTCATATTAGGTTGAATTGTACAAACTTCCTCATAAGACATCACTAATAATAATTTAAAAATTCCTCTTAGATCATCCAACAAATCAACATCATCTTCTTGAATATTATGCAAATATTCATAGATAGTCGTATCTCTTCTTCTTACATTTCTAATATATTTTTCTAACACCTTTGCAAAAGATTCACTTTCAATCAATTGACAACGACTTTGACAAAACTCTTCAGAAAAATTTAAAATTGCATTTCTACGAGCTATATTTAATCTATATGCCATAAATCTCGTCCTCCTTTTTAAAATTTACGTACATTCTATCAAAAAAAAATGAACTTGACTAGAAAAAACTGAATTTTATGAAATAATAGCCGTTTTATTCTTAAAACTTATCTTTTTTTTATTATTTAATAGTATTTTTTCTATAAAATCTACACGAATATATACATTTTTATGAGAAATATAAATATGAGACTGATAATCACTCATATCAATACTCTTATCATCATATGAAATCTCATCTTGTCCATAGTCAAAATAATAAATTTTATCATTCATTTCACATACCATTGTATGCCTATGCTTATCAATATAAACATGAGCATTCTTATCCAATATCACAATCATATTATACATATCATTTAATGATACATACATCTTCTCTTCTTTAAAACCTTTGAGATCAAATGTGTAAACTTTATCGTCTTGTCTATATGAACACACATACGTTTCAATAGTTCCACTATATTCATAAAATTGATTTTTATTCATAAATAAATAAAACATAATAAAAATCAATACTAAAGTTATAATACCAACGCCTACAACTCTTTTATATCTTAATCTCTTCATCTGTCCTCCCAAAAGAAAAAGGTCTTATTAAAAGACCTTAAAAAACACACGACCAACAACATCTTCATCAAAATCAACATATCCAATCATTCGAGAATCTAAACTACTATTACGATTGTCACCCATCACAAACACTTTTCCCTTTGGTATATCATACGAAAAATCTTCATTGGCTATCATCGGTTCATTAATATAATCCTCTTTCAATAATTCTCCATTACGATAAAGTTGATTATTTTTCATCTCTAATTTATCACCTGGCAATCCTATAACTCTTTTAATGATTTGTTCATTTGAATCAGGCATAACATGATTCACAACAACAATATCATTATAAGCAGGCTTTTTTTGTTTATAAAAAACCTTATCTACTAACACAATATTCCCATTATGATATGTAGGCTCCATAGAATTCCCAACAACTCTAGAAATTTGTACAAAATATAAAACTCCAAACGTTAAAACAACAGTTACCAAAATCACCTTTATATATTCAAATAAAGATTTCTTCCATTCTTCCTTCATCCTTAACACCCCATGCCATTATAACACATTATTGACCATCTTTTAAGCGTGTTCTTAAT
>CAJUJC010000047.1 GCA_910586805.1 uncultured Erysipelotrichales bacterium
CATTATAACTTTCATCTAGCCAAACATAATGTCCAATATATCCTTTATCAGCTGGAGCATCTAAATAAACCCCTGCTTGTGGTGATTCAGTTGTTGGTTCATCTTCTGATTGAGCTGCAAACGTATTCCATCCTGAATACTCTGCAACTTTCTTCTTTAAATCTGCATCATCTTCTGTTACATATTCTGGATACATAGGAAGATTTAATGGTGCTTTCATGTTATATGATACTGTGAATTTTGTAGCACCTTTTAAAACAAAGTCTGAAATTGGTTCAGCATAGATTGCTTGAACAGATCTTTGCAATTCTTCATACAATTCAGGATCACTAGTTTTAAGAGCTAATAATTCACTTAAGCGTACAAAGTATTTTTGTTTTTCAGCAATTGCTAAATCACTTTCTCCATAAATTGATTTATAGAATTCTTTATCTCTTGTTTGCTCAAAATCTGGTAAATCACTTATTTCTAGTGCAGTGATTTTTCCATTTTCTTTTTTGAATGGTCCAACCCATACATGAGTTGTTTTTCCATCTTCTAATTCTTCAGTCTTAACTCCTGAAATCGTTCCATATTGTTTTTCAACTTTGATTGAATCCAAATAGATGTATCCTCTCCATTTTGTATTACGTGGAGTATCACTAATAATTGTTTTATCTCCAACAAATGGTAACACATCATATATAATTGGATGATTATATCCATTATCATTATCCATAGAATCTGGATTCAATACTGTTGTTGTAAATGAGTAATCTGAACCTTCTGGTACTATTGAAGGTCTTGTATTTCCATTTCCTGAAGCAGTTAATCCACTTCCATATTCAGAATGTGATACTTTTGTACGTGTAAATGTTTTATTTGAAGCAAATGATAATCCCCCTAAAGATTTAACCAAAGTGACTTCACTCTTCTTCAAACCATTTTCATTAATATCACGAGTATCAACTTCAATTGCATATGTTTCATTTGCATTATCTGAAACTGGAACATATGGATTAAATGTACCTTCCTTGAATCCATAAGCTTTACATTCTAGTAATGATGAACTTACAATACCATTATCTTTAGTAGAAATAGGTACCATATAATCTATGACAATTTTTTGTCCTGGTTGTAATGTACCTTGGAAATCCCAAGTCATAACACGTCTTTGTAGATTGGTTAAGTCTACTGCTTTGTCATACATTCTTAAATTAACATTCTTAACACTTGAATTTTCAATAACAGTTCCTTTTTCATCCTCAACATGCCATGTCCAAGTAGAATCACTTGAATTAAGTCTATCTTTAGACTCGTATCCTTTACTAATAGATTCAGTCTTAGAATCATCTCCAGCATAATCTACATATTTATAGAATTTATAGTTATATAGATTGGATGATGAATTATCCTTGATATTACTAATGTCTTGAACATAAGGTAAAACAGTTGCTATTTGTGGATTTGTACTATTATCAGCATCACCATTCAAACTACCTATATCTGAAATTTTTTCTTGTGATAAGTTTGTTAATGACGTACTATATCTTAACATTGAACTTGAATTATCAATAACAAAGTTAGGCACCCATGAATAATAATATTCTTTTTGTCCATCATCATTTGTTCTACTTTGACGTTTAAAATAATTCACTGATAAATCAATTTGTAAAGTTGGTATTTCACGGCTAATATAATATCCTGCACGTGAACGTTCACTTAATGCTCCAATTTGTTCATCATCATATCTTGCCCATGATTTTGCAAAATGATTAACATGTTGGTTTTCATCTTTTGTATGCGTTACAGTTAAAACAACAAATGCTGCATTACCTGTTTTCGTAACATCATTAATATTACCATTTGTATCAAATTCTATATCTGATACTACAGAATCAGGAAGTTGTTCAAGATTGTTATGTTTTGGATCAACGTCGTCCATCTCTTGATTTCCTTCTCGATTAGGATCTGCATCTATATCTAATCTAAATCCTTGAGGAACAAGATATTCTCTTGTCTCTTCTATTCCATTTTCTCTATCAACATCTGCTGTAATAACATATCTTAATTGATAAATTTTATTTCTAATATCAGCATGATCTTGACTTAAATCAATAATTTGATTTGTATGAATATCTACTCCTGCTATATCAGTTAATTCAATCCAGTTTTCATCCTTTTCTGTACCTGGAGTTGTATAAGAAACATCATCAGCAGCAGGTTGATCTTCACTAACAAGAGCATAGACATGTACTTTTAATCGCTTTTCTAATTCTTTACGATATTCTTCAGTACCCGCACTTTCTGGCACTTCCCATATACCAGTTCCTATTGCATAAATATATGGATAAACATCATTATCATTAATTGTTGCCTCTTCAACACTTCCTTCTGATTTACCATGGAATGGCACACGATAATCAACAATAAATTCTGGAACAGCAGCTTCTTTATTGATTACTTCATCAAGATAAATTGTCATTTTTGTTGCACCCTTAATTGTTGGGTCTTCTGCAACAACAACCTCAGCATCAGGGTTAGAGATTTGAACTCTACTAATTGATGTATCTACACGAACAACAGATTCAGGTTTTAATACAGTGACTCTTGAAGTAACATCACTTGCATATATATCTGTTTCTTTATCAAGATCTAAATCAATACCTTCATCTAGGTTATCTTTGGTTTCTCTTATATATTTAACTTCTGAAATATCTTGATCATCAAGTTCTTCAAAACCACTGTTTGGATACATTTCTTCTAAATAAGAACCTTTAGTATCATGTAATGAAACATAAGTATCTGCTTTGTAGTTATCATCCCATACTTTTTCATCACTTAAAAGTGTATCATTTGCTCCTCCATGATCAATAACTGTCTTAATACCAAAGACAAAACTATCTCCGCTTCCAAGGAATCCTGGTAATTTATATCCCTCAATAAAATCTTGGTAAGTGATATTATCTTTTGTCCTTTCACCTGGTGTAATAATATCAAATACTACAGTTTCTGTTCCATCATCATTAAACTCATGTTCAATAAGTTCAATGATATATCCAGATTCTGTTAAATCTTTAAATGTTGCTTTTTGTTTTTGTCCTTGTCCATCAGTATAAATAACATAGAATCTATCATCATCTTGACTTCTATAACTTACAATTGATGGTAATACTATTGTGACATGAACCTTAGCATGAAGTATATCTCCTTTACGATGATAATCAGTTGTACTATCCGAATGATTACTTACATTAACATTGTAATATAAGTTATCTCCATATTGCACAGCTGTGCCATCAAGAGGATAATGTGTATAAATTTTCTTATCATATCCCTCTGGTGAACGTCCACCTAAATTATTTTCATCTTTTTCTATCGGTTTTGTTGATACATAACTTTGATTTTCTATTCCAGCATGTTTAACTCTAATACGATTTGATGTATGAACACCAGTATCTAAACTTGTCACACCAGCATCAATCGTAGCATTATCACCATTTCTATTGAAATCCTTATCATTTAAAGTTAACTCCCAACGAATTGAGTTATAATCTTCTAACTGCATGTTATTGTCTTCACTATAAACTTTAATTCCACCATCTTCAGTCGCATCAATAACATGATAACCATTAGGTATTAGTGTACTACCTTGCATTCCTATACTATTAGGAAGCCACCCACCTTTATGCCAATGTTCTCTATTTCCATAATCATACCATGTATGTCTATGTTCTGCATAGATTGAATCTCTACGATCATCAGTATATCCTAAATCATCGCCACCATAGGCAGTCCAGAAATTTCTCCATAGACTTCCAACCCCAAATGGATTATTAGCCATATTAGCATCAGTCAAAAATTTAAAATTATCTAATTGACTTGATACATAAGTATGATTTTTTTGATATTGATACAATAACTCAGTATTTGTTCCTGTCTTTGTTGTCTTACTAGGTGATTCTTTTGTAAAGAAGTCAAACGAGAAAACACGTGTATCTGTAGAAGTAATCTTAGCTTTTTGTTCATCTCTTACATTTGTTGATTTAGGAACAAATGTCACTTTATAACGTCCCTCTACCTTACCTTCTCCTTCTTCACTTTCAAGTTCTATATACTCTACAATTGCATCATATAAAGCTTTTTCATCAGATAATGCTCCTCCATCTTTATCAGATATTGACCAATTTAATACTTTCTTTAAATTTTCTTCATTATCTGGAGTAAATAATTCTCCATTTTCATCTCTTGGTACAGTACCTGCTGGTAAAATATCGGTTACAACTGGATAATATAATGTTCCCATGTTTCCACCCTCAGTGGCATAAGTTTGATATACCTGCTTGTACCAATTTTGATTATGCCATATACCATTTGGTAAACTACCATTTAAGTAATATTTGTTTTCAACATGAATATGCAATTTTGAGTAGGTCCCAACTGTATTAACATAATATTGAGATAAATCTTTACCTGTGATATTACTATTTCCTACAGTTGTCCATGTTCTAATGACTGGTTTTCTCATATGTGCACGTGTTCCTGTACTTGCATATGTTTGTCGATGTCCACTTGAGAAACTTTCTCTTCCACCAGCATCTTCAACTGTATTTTGTGCAGAAACTTCTCTATTAGAAACATTCATTCCATTAATATATGGTGTATTTGGTGAACCGTTAACAAAGTATCTAGCTGAATCATTTCCCATTGACCAGTCATAAAGATAACTATTCCACAACCAATCCATTCCGCCATATTGTGTGCTAAGGAAATTACTACTTCTAGGAAGATTATTTCCCCAATATGATGTTGTATCATAAATTTGATAATACAAACTATCCTGATGATCAACATCTAATGGTCTTGCCATGACTTCATCATACCAATATTCACTTGGGTTAGTCTTATATACGTGTGTTGGAATATCTACTAACATCATATATCCAAATTTTGAACCTCTATTAAACCATTTATTCAATGATTGATTAACAGTTACTTTCAATACCCAAGGCGTTCCATCTTCACTTGTATAATATTTCTTGCTTTCATTAGCATAGTCATGCTTTGATCTATTTAAATATGTGCTGATAAGTGGATCTTGCATAACATTTGGAGAAAGATATCCATTGTCTTCTCCAGGTCTTTGAAGAACACTGACATTAATTGCTTCCGAAGGTATATTATCCCATGAAGGAGATTTTGAATTTCCACCACTTAAAGAATAACCTTGCATTTCTGATAAATCTAAATTTCCATCTTCATCTAATCTTGGTTCTACACCTCTAGGCAATACATAAATAAATTCAATTCCACTTGTAAGATCCCAATCTCCATAGTTATATGCGCCTAAACGTGACATATAGTTTTGATCATATTCTAAAGCAGTGATACTATCATCGTTATATAATTTCATACGAGAAATTTCATCGCTCCAGTTTTGGCTGCTGTCTGAATAATAATCATAATGTGGATCTGTTGGTCCATGATAAGCAGTAGATAAATACTCTGTATTAGAGAGATAATTATTAGTATGTGTATACATTTGAGAACTTGTAGCTAACCATGCAGTTTGTAGATGTGTTCTTGCTTGTGTCCATATAACAACATCTTCATGTTTTTCAACATCTTGCCAATCATAGCTTCTATTTCTTCTTGATAAGATCCTTGAATAATAATCTCTTGATCTATTATTTGCAGGATTAACATATTGTTCACTGACTGGCAACTGATCTAAATTAGCAGGAGTTAACGTAGGTACATAGCGTGTTTGCTGTTGATATGAAGTTACACACATATCAAAATCTTTTAAGTATCCATTGGATCCACCGTAGTTATCATCTACTCCAGTTCCATCATTTGATGTTCCTGGCATATATACATATGAATCTGCTAAATATTCATACTTGTCTATATTAGGATTTCTTGTTCCACTTAATCCAACATCATGTTGTAGATAGTTCATATCCATCATAACATTTTCATTTGCAAACCTTTCACTACTTCCATAATATTCACTTGGATTATGATCAATGAGTCCAATATATGGGAAAGACTTTCCATAATAACCATAATAGTATCCTACACGTCTTTGATAATATTCACCCATTTTTGGATAATAGTCTACAAATGTTTTACCATCCCTTGTACTATAACTCAAAGGTAATTTTTCTTCACGAATTTTTGCAGAATAATGAACTTCAATTTTTTCACCAATTTCTAAACGTGTTCCCTTATCAAATTCAATACTATATAAATTATAGTTGATAGGAGTTGATTGTGTATTAGTTCCACTGTATATGTCAGTAAATGCATGTCCATCATTCATGCTTGAACCATCAGTGTCAGGTTTTGTTGTTATAAAATCTCCACCAAAATCTTCTACATCTGAAACTGTTCTTTTCTTTATCTCATATTGTGGAACTGTATCTTTAAGTTTTCCATCTTTATCATACCATAAGACAGTTATGTCATTTCTATCCAATCCACTTGTTTCAATGTACTCTGGTATCTTATCATAAATAATCGGATCTAATAATGCTCCCTGTACTCCAGTATCAGCCTGTGCTTCTGTCAATGCATGATTGATAACTGTTGTTTTAAACCAAACTGTATCATTTGGTCTATAACCTGTTGTTTGTTCTTTACTTGCATCATATGTTAAAGATGCTTTATCTTCACTATCAAATATTTGTGTATGAAGAGTTAGTATTGGTCTTTCACGAGCTATTGCTTTTGTTGTTGAACCAGTTCCAGTAAATTCAAAACTTTCTTCAAATTCAACTGTATTTGTTTCATCATCAATTGTATTGTCTACATCTTCAGAATGTTTATGAACAAATACATAATCTGCATTTAAATTCATAGTATAACGCTCTGCATATCTTGTTGTTTGTTTTTGAGCATCGGTTCTTATATCACGATAACGTCCTTCACCTTTAAATGTAAATGGACTAGTTGGTGATGCGAATACTATAGTATTTCCATCATTTCCCCATGCAGGAATATCATAATATGTCCATCGCACCTTAACAGCATCTCTTGCAAGACACTTTCCAGCAGCTTTATCATCTTCTGACAATTCATCAGCAAATACTATATCTTTTTCCTCAATCCAAGTTTCATTTTGAGATGTTGTTTTTACATACACTCCTTCTTCTAAAGTATCTTTTTCATCAAAATAACAATATTCTACCTTAATTGGTTTTGTTCCTGTAACATTTTCTGGATATTTAAATTCTGGTTTCTCAGTGAGATCAAAACCTTTATATAGTTTTCCATTTGACTCTGATAAGAATGTCATAGTAAATGTTGCAGTCTCTAATGTATGTTGTAAATGATTGATAACTTGAGTATTCCCTGCACCATACGTTTTGATAGTCATTTTTTGTCTATCAAAATGATAAACAGGATCATCATAAGTATACTCAATACCTAAATTTTGTTTTGCAAAGAATTGAACACCACTTCTCACTTCAGAAGTATACGTTTTTCCTACATATGGATTTCCATTTACTCTATAGAAATCTTTATCATATCTATAATAATTGATTCCATCATGACTATGATAAGCATTAACTTGAGTACAATATCCTGTTCCTGCCCCACCTGTCTCATGATGAACCATATATTGTGAATATGTATGTTTTGGACGAGCTGCTGCTTCAAATTTTGCTTCTTCTACCTTAACACTTTCAATTTGAGATGTTTCATCTGTTAATTGAGTGATAACAGTAATTTTTAATTTATCTCCTGGTTGAACCATATTGAATTCATCAGTTTTATTTAAATCACCAACAGAGATATTTAATTCCTTATAATTCGTTTTAACATATTCATCATCTACTTTTGTTAATGAATACATCTTATCTTTCACTAAAGTTATGTCTGATGTTCCATCATTAACAGTTGCTGTAATATCATCACTAGATATCTTTGTTGTTGTTTGATTAAATGGATCCTCTATTTTCCATCCAACAATTCTTTGTCCTTTAGGAACTGTAAATCGAACATCTGGATGATATATTGGTAACTTACTATCTGCATGTGCTCCTACTGTTAAATGATATTCAATATAATCATCAGGTAGTAAATGTCCACTATCAACAGCAAGTTGTTCTGTTGAACTTTCTTTCTTATCACGGTCATATGCGAAACTATTCTTTCCATCAATTAATGTTCCCCTTGTCATATTAACAATCATAGTTCCCACTAAGTTTTGAATTCTATAGTAATCGTCAGTATCTGTTCCTGATAAATTTCCTTGATAAGCTTCAGCATTTAGATTAGATGCTGCAAAACTTACATTAACTGTATTTACTAATTGATCTCCAGACCAATAATCAAAGCGATCATTAATAACTGTTGGTCTTGAATCTTCTGTCCATTTGTTACTAGCAACATCAGTTGTATTACGATCTACATAAACTCCATCGTATGTAAATGCTGGTTTATTTGTTTTGTCTGGGCTTAAATATTGTCCACCTTTTAATACTGTATTATCATCCTTCAAATCAATATCTGCAGCTTCAAATACAATGACAAAACTTGTTACTTGTTCTTTTACATAAGTATCTGTTGTATTTTCAACAGTATATGTAGCAAATTCACTAACGTTATCTCTAATGTATTTATTTACATCAAATACATAATTAGTATTACTACTATCTAATGTAAAATAACCACCTTCATTTTTCTTTAAGTCTGCTAAACTTAAATTTACACTACGTCCATTATAATTCAATGTTAATTTAGTAACATTAAACCAATCACCATCTATAAACTCTTTTGGAATATTAATGTGTTTTAATCGATAGCCACTATGCATGGTATTTGTAACAGTAGCTGTTTTAATAGTCGAAGATCTTCCAGTATCCTGATCTGTATCTGTTCTATTCCATATCTTAACTTCATAAGGTGCATTTGTTGGATTTAAGTTTTTACCTGCTCCTGTTGTTTCGTAATCATAAATATCACGATTATTCATTGAAGTAATATCAAATCCACCTTGGAATGGTAAACGATAACCTTGCATATATCCATCTTCATTTGACTCATTTAACTTTGTTGTTTCTTTTTCATCAGGTTCTCTAGTCACTTCTTTATATGTTGTTGAATTAATCTTATTAAGAGCATCAGCAACTGGATGAATTCCTCTAACAAGATAAACTTCTCCACCTACAAAAATATCAACATTTTTTTCATTACCATGTGCGTCTACTGTAACACGTTGAGTATCATTTGTTAGTTCTCTTGCATAATCTCCATTACCAGGTAAATTCTTTAATGTTATTTCATAACTTTCTATAAATTGATCTTTACCTAATACAATTTCATTTGTTTCTGGAGCATCATTTTCTTCATAATCAAGTAAAATTTCATAATATCCTGATTTTGTTGTACTTGCTTTCAAATCTGACTTACTTAATGTAATATACTTTTCGGCATCAGGTAATGTTGTTATTGTACCTGATTTATCAATTTGTTTTTTCTGCAACTTGATTCCATCAATATATTTATAAAGTTGATCTGAAATAAATATTTTTTGAGTCAAGAAACCATAATATCCTGTTGTTTCATCAGGTCTAATAACAGGTAATGTATCCTTTAAAACAACCAAATCACTATGTGCATGTTTTCCAGCCCAATCAAATGGATCCTGATATATCCAGCCCCCATTACCTGCTAAATAATCATGGTTATTCCCATCGTTATTTGTTGACTGTATGCCTCGATAGAAGCTGACTGCAAATTCATTATAATCTGCATATTTAACATTGGTATCCTGATTGACCGTTGGATCATCATGAACACCTTTCATAACATAGTTATTTTCTCGATAAACATAAACTCTTGCAGTTGAATTTAAATCAGCAGCATCGTAAAGAGTATCTTTTTCATCACAATAAGAATGATAATATGAATATATCCAATCATGATGACGATATTTATTCAAGTATGACCAATTTGTTTTATTTGCACCAGTATCTTTTCCACTAATTGTTCTTTCCTTAGCTTTATGACCAGTTCTTGTTGTGCCATTTCCTCTTTCACCACCAACTGTCATATCTGTAGATACAGTAGCAACTGATGTACCTTCTTCATAAAAACGTCCAGTAACTTCAAACATATATTTTGTTGTTTGATCATTTGCAACATACCATGTTCCATAATCTGGATTTTTTGCTGTTGTATCATTAGCAGCTTCATTTTCATTAATATCTAAATTAACAATAACTTGTGTAATTGGATTACTAACAACATAATCTTTCAATTCTTTGTAATAAATATCATTATCAACATTAGAAGTGACAGTCTCATAACGTTTTTGTTCATCATCAGTTAATAAATTTATTCTAAAGAATGATTTTCCTTCACTATTTTTTTCAACTGAATTATCTTTCCAATCAGAACTATCAATAACGTATTTTGTTCCATCTTTTCTAACAACTGTAATAGAATTAAAGTAATCTTTTGCACGTGGGTCTACTTTCAAATAATAAGCATCAAATGAATTTGAAGGTAAATCAACTGTTAAATTAACATTTGCTGCAGTATTTAATGATTGTGTATATACCCAAGGCCAATCTTGATGTTCTTGCCAAATATAATTATCATGAGTAGGTTCTCCTGGATCTACTGGATAATTTCTATTAACATTAAGATATTGTCTAAAGTCTACCATAAATGAACCAATTGCTTTATAACCAACATCTAGTTCTGAGTTATCCGTAAATGCATTTTCAGAACAGTTACGATATCTAAGTCTCATATGTTCTACTGAAGTTGAAATTTTTTCAAAACGATTTGCATTATCTTTATCTTCAATATAACCTGCTACTACTGTTGTGTCAAAATACATTTTACTTATATATGCACTTGCATGATCTACAGCATTAACTGGAGGTAATTCATTTGGATAATCTCTGATTCCGTCTAAATAGTTATTAGAATTTACTGTCAAACGATTTGTTGATCCAAATAACGAATCTGAAAAACCATAAAAATCAATCCATGCATTTTCTGTAGTTGCATCTTTCAATTTGACTTTTTGACCAGAAACAATAACTTTTCCTAAATTATTGATTCCCCAATCAACTAATGTTTCTTCATTTATTTCAATCTTACCATCAACAATTAACAATTCTTTGCCATCGTCTGTAACAAACTTGTTTGTTTTTTGATCATAATTGAAACGTATTCCTGTAGTAAGTTCATCTATATCATAAAATGCAACATAGCCTAATTCTGTAAATTGTTTTAAAAGATTTTCATTAATAACAACCTTTGTTGTGTGGAATCCTGTATTTTCTTCACCACCAGTTGCATTTTTGTCATTAACTGGAACGTCAATAATTAAATCAACATCATCCAATATTGATACTCCTTTATTTTCAACACTTACTCGATATTTAAAATCTCTATCATATGGAACTGCTAAATGCATTTCATTTCCATCTGTATTTGCATTATCAGCAGTGGCTTGTTCTGGAGTATTGTCATAATATGAAATATTAGCATGAACATCTAATTTTGGTTTATCTACATGTAATGTATTTTGTAAACTAATAATTTTGTTCAATAAAGATATATGTTTAGGTGTAGCTGTTAATACTGCATTCAAGTCTTCAAACCAATCAGAAGTACCTGTAATACGTATATTCATTGACTTTAAGTCAGTTAAATCTTTTTGACCGACATAATCATTACAAACGATAACTATAGTTTTAAGTCTTTCTAAATCCTTTAACATATCTTCATCAATAATTAAAGAACCATCTTCTTTTTTCAAATCATCAAAACTTATAACTTTGGCTGGAGTATCAGTAGCTGTATTTTGATCATAATCATAAAGTTTAATTTCTTTAATCTTTGTGACATCTTCATAACTTGTTATTTTGATTTCTTTTGTATCAAATCCCTTAACTACAGTACCAATTGATGGTTTTTTTCCAACACTTGCTAAATCTATTTTAACATCTACATCTCCAATTGAAGAAACTGAATTGTTAATAACAGTAAAGTCATATCCAGTATTTTCTTTTTTATTAGGCACAGTTAATGAATTGAAAACAGTTTGTTTTCCATTATTTACAGAGTTTTTAGCAGTATTGATAGCAGATTGTTTGTTATCATCATCATCAAAACTATATCCTGATAATTCTAACCAAATTGTACCAACATTCATTGTTCCTGTATCTGTTTTCTTTTTTTCAATTGTCGCATCATTATATTGTGTTTCAAAAGATCCAGTAACTTTTAATTGTTGAACAACATTTGGACCACCTTTTGCTTGAATATATACATCATCTGTTATTGTTGTATATACATCAAATTGATTAAACTGTACCTCAAAATGAGATAAAATACCATTTAATTCATCTAAAACATAATTTCCATCTGCATCTACCGTAAAATCATCCAATGTCTTAATAGCAGTTGTTCCATCATTCATATAAAGTGTTACAGAATCAATTTGAGAAATTTCTACTAATTTTTTTGATAAAATTAAAGTTTCAGTGATAAAACCATATTGCTTTATACCATCACTTGTAGCACCAGTTGAAACCAATAAATCTCCAGATTTCATAACTGCAAGTGTCATTTCTGAAATGCTATTATTAGCTAATCTCCATCTAAACCCTGAATCAAACAATCCTAATGGAACCTCGACAGGATCTCCATACTGTTCTTCTTTAAAAACATCAACATTAATAAGAGGATTTGCTGGTTGTGTATCAAGAGTGGCTTTTGAAATTGCTTTCCTATCAGCATTTTCATCGTTATATACAGTTTCAAGGCTTCCTTCTACCTGAACTGGTTTAACAATATTCGTACTACCATCTACACTAATAAAAACATCATTATTTAATTTTATTCCAGATGAGAAACTATCAAATTTCACTTCAAAGCTTGATAATATTTTATCATCCCATACTGTTTTATCTAAAATATAATGACCATTTTCATCTTTTGCCAATGTACTTACGTCAACATCTGAAAGCACTTGGCTACTACCATCACTAAAATGAAATGTAATAGAGTCAATTGTACAAGATTTTTCTATTAAGTCTTTAGAAAAAGTAATTTGATTTGCAATAAATCCTCTTTGGTTTGTACTGTTTGTATCTAAAAGGAAGTTTCCAGATTTGAAAATACCTGGTATCATATCAGAAACACTGTCATTTCCCAACTTATATCTATAACCAACATTAGCTACATTTATTGGTACTTTGACTAAATCACCATACTCATATGTGTCATCAGCTTTCTTTTGGTATGCATCTACATCAATTAATGGTGTGGCAGACAATGTCTCAACTGTCGCTTTAGTTGTTTCTGCTTTCTTTGGAGTCTTACTATACCCTCCTTTAGCAAGTTCCCCTTCACTTGTTTCTATTGGAGGAACGTATAACCATTTTTCAAAGTGTGTATCCAATTGGTTAACAAAGATATCTCGGCTACTAACATTTCCATTAACAACAATTCGTCCATCCATTGCTTCCTTAACATTAATACGTTCCTTGAAATCAATTCTAAGACACCCTGTGAAAGATAAATTCTTATGAGCTTTCAAATAATCTTTTAAAGCATCTTTTGCATTAAATGACCATACTGCAATAGTGTCAGTTGTTGCAGTTGTATCAGGAGAAAAAGTTCCCATAGAAACATATTCTGTTTCATTTGTTTTAGAATCTAAAAACTCAAATTGAATCTCGCATGGATCAGCAAACCAATCACTTAATTGTGGTTGTGCTTCTCCGTCATGAATATTCAATTCAATACTAACTTTTGATAAATCAAATTTATCAGGTAATGTATCAACAACATATGAATTAAATACTGGAATATTTCCTGTATTCTCAAAATCATCTAAATAATAATTAACATTAGACCCAATTGGAACAGTTTTCTTTTTAACTTGTTTTCCATTTTCTTCAACATATTTATTATGTGTAACTCCTTCTTGTGGAGCATCAAATTTTCCTGTAACAGTTGTTGGCTTTGACCAAGAGTATGCATTTCCTGTACCAAAATAAATGGTTGTATATAATTTTGTATAAAGTGAACTAATGGCATAGTTTGGAATGTTTGTTGCCATGGGAATCGCGAAATAATATGATTTCTTTTGTCCACGATGTACTTGTGCATCATCATTACGAATTGATACCATAGAGTTGCTTGTATACACATAAGGTAACTCCTCATACTGAGATGTGTTTGAAAATTTTTCTAAATCCCAAGTCGCTAATTCTTCTTCATCAATATCTGTAACATCATATATCAAAACTCCACCTTGACCAGGTACTCCAACAAAATCATTTTCTCGATCCTGGTTTGTAAAACTATTATTTTCAATTGGATCACCATCAGGATTATATAGCCACTTCATTGCTTCTTTTTTTAGTAATCCATATGCACTTTCATCTTCATCTGTTGGAACCTTTAAACCAAAACCAAAAGCATTAAAATAACTTCCATCTTCTTCTGACATATTTTCAACTTCTACTC
This sequence comes from uncultured Erysipelotrichales bacterium, assembly GCA_910586805.1. Taxonomy (GTDB): domain Bacteria; phylum Bacillota_I; class Bacilli_A; order Erysipelotrichales; family Coprobacillaceae; genus MGBC140090. Next base: position 14,488 of record CAJUJC010000047.1, read on the forward strand.
TATAAACCAAATAATTATATTTATCCCATAAAACATTTACAGGTGTGACTTGTGTAATTCTAGTATCCCATTGTAAGTTAGAACAAATCAAGTTATATTTTGCTTTTGATGTTGAGCCAGGAGGAGTTTGAAATTGAATAGTATGCTGATCCATATCTTCGTCTTCATACTTTTCATATCCTCCACCTAAGGATACAGTTGCAGCAGCATTTTCTGGAACATCACCATAGAAAAACAATTCAACTTGAACATATAGTGGATTCCCAGCTTCTAGCACCATCTGACTTCCTTCTATTGTACATTGACCATAAAGCTCCTCACCATTTGAAATATCAGCACCTTTATCTTCGATTACTAAAGCACCAACACCCATTAGCGGTTTTCCGTTCTCATCTTTTTGGTCACTTGGAACATCTTTTTCATCTAATGTTTCAACCAACACCCCCTCTTTATAGTAAAAGTAAGGCAGTTGTATATCATAGTGTAACCCATGTGCACTTCCAATTGTAAAATCTGGGTCTATAACCAAATTGACAATAACCCCATGCCCCTTGCCTCGACTCACTAAAGATGTATTAGATTGTGGCTTACCCTCACTGTCAGTAGGCGTAATTCCTCCTGAAAAATGCTCCATAACAAAATGGACACTTGGTCTCCCTACCTCCTCTTTTGCAGAAACATTTTCTATTATTGTAAATTGTGTAACTATTATAGCTAATGCTATAATGACTTTCAGCATCTTACTCAAAGCTGCCTTTAAAATATTTTTCATAATACTTACCTCCAAATACAACTGTGAAAAAGATTTTTTATTCATAAATATTCATATTTATCATATCCCTTTCACAAATATAAATCA